>JAGVTF010000046.1 GCA_019136955.1 Verrucomicrobiota bacterium | reverse complement strand
TGTGTGAGACTCTCTTTGTATTCTGCTAAAGAAATCAATGGCCAATTGATGCGGTAATATTCATATCTCATGTAGTAAACCTTCGGGAATCCGGTGCCGGTATACTGGTCTCCATTCCATGTCCCATCAGCATACTGAGTATTTGTAAGGAATTTAATTCCGGACTTTATACTTGGCCTTGTAGGGTCGCCGAAAGCCAGGATACCCATGATCGCCCAGGCAGTCTGGGTGGCCGTGCTTGTCCCCAAACCTTTGAGAGAAGGGTACTCATAGGAGCCTGGAGTTTCTCCCCAGCCGCCATCTGGATTCTGGCAAGACTCAAGCCAGTCACGTGAACGAATAATCCAATCCTGGTTTAAGTCGATCTTTATTGCAGACAAACCTCTGAGCGCCTGCCAGGTTCCATAAATATAGTTTACACCCCAGCGGCCGTACCAGGAGCCATCTGGCTCTTGAGTTGTTTTAATATAATCAAGTATTCTTTTCAGGACTTTTGGGTCTATCGGATAGTCAGCCTTGCCAATATATTCCAGCATTCGGCCCGTGATGTCTGAGCAGGGAGGATCAAGTATTGCATTATGGTCTGAGAAGGGAACCTTCTCAAGCCATGGTTTGGTCACATCTTTATCAAATGCGGCAAACCCGCCCTCCTTACACTGAAAACTCAGCGCCCAGCGGAATGAGCGCTCCATCACAGTTGCCTGCAGTTCTTCATCCGAAGCTTTCATTAACCTCAACGCCAGAAGGGCTTTAACGGTATCATCCACATCGGGATAAAAGATATTATTAAATTCAAAAGCCCACCCTGAGCACTCAGGATATGGATTTTTTACAAACCAGTCGCCTCTATGCCGGACCTCTTTGGATAAGAGCCAGTCGGCTGCTTTTTGGAGGCTGGGATGATCTTCTGGCAGGCCTGATTGAGCCAAAGCTACAGAGCAAATTGCAGTATCCCATACAGGTCCAAAACAGGGGCGGACACGAACTTCACCAGTGACCGGGTCGTGAACGATCAGGCTATCCAAGTCTTGCCTTGCTTTAATATAAACGGGATGGGAGCGGGAGTAGCCTAAGGATTCAATTGCCATAACGGCATTGCACATGGCCGGGAAAATAGCTCCAAGACCATCGCAACCCTCGCCAACTCGCTCAAGCATCCAGTTTTCAGCAGCCTTGAGAGCTCTCTTGCGTAACGGCTTCCAGGAAAGTCTGTCATGGAATTTGAGAAAGCGGTTAATCATGAGGAAGAGATTTCTCCATGAGAAAAGTTTTTTATCACGGGGAAGCGAGAAGTCTGCTTTTTCAGAGCCGTAAGGGTAGAGTTCGTTGACCTGGTGCTCGGGCGGTAAGTTTCGGGTTGGTTTAAAATGGTTGAGGATGGACATGGATACCACCATTGCCCGAGTCCAGGCGGAAAGCTCATAGATGTTAAAAACAAACCAGTTAGGAAGGAGCATGAGCTCTGGGGGGATAGAGGGAAGGTATTTCCAGGGGAATTGCCCCACCAGTGCCAGATAGAACTTAGTATAAGTATTTGTTTTGGGGATACCACCCATTCTGAGAATTGTAGCCCTGGCGCACACCATCCGAGGATCGCGCTCCGAAATTCCTGCTATTTTAAGAACGTGGTATGCTTTGACAGAAAGGTCTATGTTAGAGGGGGCACCAGTGTATTGCCCCCATCCACAATCTGTATGTTGTTCTTTTAAAAGATGTTTTGCGGCCTTTTCTTCAAGCTCTGGATTGCTGACACCTGACCAGCGAAGGAAAATAATATAATCACAAATGGTGAGAGGGTCTACCAATAGTTCTGAGCTCCAATATCCGTCATCAAACTGAGCATCAAGGAGATATTTCTGTGAGCGCAGGATGCATTCCTCAATTTGTTTAGTAAGTTCACTGGTGGCCTCTTTTTCCAAGACCACTGTTTTTAACTGAGGTTTTGCTTCAGATGTTTTAATTTCTTTTTTTGGTAATGGGCGTATTCCTTCTTCCATCATTTTTTCACTGGCTACATTTATTTTTTTCTTCCAATTTTTTCTCGGCAATTGCTTTGTAAAATGATTCTACAAGCCACTGTGGCGGGCGTATGGCATTGCCGTTTACATTTACAAAAGCATGAACAGTATATCCTCTTACAATCACTCGTTTAGTGACCGTATTCACCAGGAGCTCTTCCGCACGAAATTTTGCTCTTCCCTGAAAAAGAATACGAGTGGTCAGCTCAAGCAAGTCATCGTACTCAGCACGGTCTAAATATTCTATATGTGCCTCAATTACAGGGAGGAAGACGCCTTCTATTTCCATGGTTGAATAGGGAATGCCTAAGGCGCGAAGAACCTCTGTTCTTCCGCATTCGAACCACTCCAGGGCACGCGAGTTATAGAAGGTGCCCATTTGATCGGTTTCGCTGTATCGGACCCGAAGTTGTATTGTGTGATCGAAAAAAACAGACTGATTATCTTTATTCATCTTTCTTTCCATCAAAAATTGCCTGGCTTGATGGTTCACTGTTTGTTTTGTTCTTTTTAAAAAATGGTACCGGTGGTCGGACTCGAACCGACACGTCTTTTAAAGGACCCGGGATTTTAAGTCCCGTGCGTCTGCCATTTCGCCACACCGGCGTTTCTTTTAAACACCTCTGAAAATAAAAGCCCTATGTGAGAGCCGTTTCAGGCTAACAAAAG
>JAGVTF010000195.1 GCA_019136955.1 Verrucomicrobiota bacterium | reverse complement strand
TAGAAGCCAAGGCTTTATAGTCTGCGCCCGCGGAGTTGCGCAGATCCAAAATAATTCCTTTTAATTCATTTGTTTGGGAAACATTTTGAAGCTCTGCAAGAAGTGCCTCTGGAGTTTCCAAGGTAATCTCTCCCAGTCTGAGCGACAAGTAGTGAGAGTCAAAAAGCTGCGACTTACACAGGAACTCCTCGTCAGTGGATTCCACCTCCCCTGTTTTTTGAGTTTCGGTAGAGTCAGATACTAAGAGCTGAATTGCAGGCGAGAGCTGATCAACCAGCCCTTGAAGAGCTTTCTGGTCCAAAGCCTCATCCTTTTCGGATCCGATCAAATGTGTCTGTATTAATTTTAAGGCTTCGTTAAAAACTTTTAAATTGGGTTCTACTGTTGATTGAGAAAAAACAGCTACTCTAAACAGCAAAGCAGATACAGCTATCGTCAAAAAAAAGGTTCTCGGTAAGTTCACAATATTTTAAATATTTTATTTATCAGTCATGAAGGCTTTTTGAGCAATATCGGGGCGGTAATAAACACCATCAAAGTGAATTTGATCCACTGCCTGATAGGCTTTTTCATGGGCTTCTTTGAGTGTATCGGCCCAAGCTGTCACCCCCAGGACTCTACCCCCGTTAGTAAGAATATCACTCCCTGAGAGCCTTGTTCCCGAATGAAAAACTTTAATGCCAGGAAGAGCATTAACTACGTCCAGTCCTTCTATTTTTTTGCCTGCCTCATATTTTCCTGGATATCCAGCCGACGCAAGCATCACGCAAACCGTTGGCTCATCGGAAAACTCTAAAGAGACCTGGTTCAAAGTTCCATTCACACTCGCAAGAAGAAGCTCTACAATATCGTTCTTTAAACGAGGCAGATAAACTTGGGCCTCTGGGTCTCCAAGCCTTGCATTAAATTCAAGAACTTTCGGGCCTTCTTCAGTTAGCATGATGCCCGGATAAAGAATACCGCGGTAATCAATTCCTTCAGCCTTACAGCCAAGAAACCACGGTTCAAGTATAGATTTAGCCACTTCCTGGAGCTCCTCATCGGTCAGGAAAGGCGTAGGAGAGTAAGTCCCCATTCCCCCTGTATTTGGGCCCTGATCGTTGGCATAAATCCGTTTGTGGTCTTGAGACGTTGGAAAAAGCTTCCAGCTGTTTCCATCACAAAGAGCATGTAGAGAAACTTCTACTCCTTCCAGATACTCTTGAATAACAAGACGCGCTCCGGCCTCTCCAAAAGTTTTTTCCTGGAGAATTGTTTTTATCGCGTGCTCTGCTTCCTGCAAGCTACTACAAACAAAAACACCCTTCCCCAACGCCAGACCGTCTACTTTGACAGCGCATCTGCCATGTAGCGATTCTGCGAAAGCCATCGCTTGCTGAAAGGAAGAAAAAACACCTGAAGCTGCCGTAGGAACTCCATAGCGTTCCATGAATTGTTGGGAAAAAACTTTGGAGGACTCAAACTGCGCAGCTTTTTTATTAGGCCCCCAAATGGCCAGCCCTTCCCTTTGGAACAGGTCCACAATCCCCATTCCCAGCGGATTATCCGAACTTACAACCGTAAGGTCTGGTTGTCGAGCCTTGGCGAACTCAATTAGAGCAGGCAGGTTTCTCCTGGGCAATGCCTGCATTCCCCGATGCACACCAGAGTTGCGTTGTGCGTGGTGATTGGGCCAGTTTCCACACTAAAGCATGCTCTCTTCCGCCAGATCCGACAACCAGTATCTTCATGGGCCTATTACTCTCTTGCCTCCAGGACCATGTCGTCTACTGTGCCGGCCGATTTAATGAAAGGCAGCACATGAGCTGTATTCGGGATAATGATATCCAAAACGTACGGTTCATCAGAATTAAGCATCCGCTGCAAAGCCGCCTTTAAATCGCGTTTGAAAACGATACGTTCCGCTTTGACCGAATATCCGTCCGCAATTTTCACAAAATCCGGATAGAGAGTTTCTTTGCCGGAAAAATCGCCAATGAACGTATTGGCATGCAACCCCTGGTAAAAGAGATCCTCCCATTGGGCAACCATACCAAGGTACTGGTTATTCAGAATAATCACCTTGGCAGCAA
The DNA here is from genome assembly GCA_019136955.1 of Verrucomicrobiota bacterium. Lineage (GTDB taxonomy): Bacteria > Verrucomicrobiota > Verrucomicrobiia > Limisphaerales > UBA1412 > UBA1412. Next base: position 2,230 of record JAGVTF010000195.1, on the reverse strand, counting down.
TATTTTCCATTTTTGCTGTAGCCAATTCCTGGATATTCATCTGAAAGGAACCATCGCCGTCTATATTAATGACCTGTTTATCAGGGCAGCCCACTTTTGCCCCCAGTGCAGCAGGATAGCCATAGCCCATGGAGCCCAGACCAGCTGAAGTCATGAGAGTTCTCGGTTTTTTATACTCATAGAACTGAGCTGCCCACATCTGGTGCTGCCCAACGCCGGTCACAATAATGGTATCTTCTTCAACCAGTTGGTTTAAAAGGTGGATTACCTCTTGAGGCATAATGATTTCTTCATGCCCTTCTTTGTGCAAGCTGCGGATATGTTCAGAGCCATCAGCTTTACCATCAGCATTCCAGATAAGAGGTGCTTTCTTTTTCCAGTCGGCGATTTTTTTGTGCCAGGCAGAAAAATCTGCTTTCAAGGGCTTTTTCTCAAGCATCTGGTTCATCCTGGTCAAAGCATCGCAGATGTTCCCCTCCACAGGGTAGTCAGCCCTCTTGTTTTTATTAAGTTCAGATGAATCGATATCAATGTGGACTATTTTTGCTTTTGAAGCAAATGCTTCAACATTACCTGTCACTCGATCATCAAAACGACAGCCGAAAGCTAAAAGCAGATCAGTCTCTTTCGTGGCCCAGTTGGCGTAGGCAGTTCCATGCATCCCCAGCATTTTGAGAGAAAGAGGGTCGGTTTCCGGAAAAGCTCCAATGCCCATGAGCGTTGTTGTCACGGGAATCTGGGTGCGTTTAACAAATTCACGCAGTTGATCGCTCCCATTACTGCTAATCACTCCTCCGCCCACATAAAGCAGTGGTTCTTTGGATTGCTCAATGAGCTCCAATACCTTTTCCAATTGTTCCTGCTCCGCTCTTTTATCAGGATTGTAGCTGCGAAGGCTTACCGGAGCGGCCCAGTCTTCTGGCTCATGAGTAAGGGTCTGCTGGATATTCTTGGGAATATCAATGACTACTGGCCCTGGACGGCCCGAAGAAGCAATATAAAAAGCCTCTTTCACCACCCTTGGGATATCCTTTACATCAGTAATCAGATAGCTGTATTTACAGATGGGCAATGTTACTCCAAAAATATCGGTTTCCTGAAAAGCATTCCTTCCAATAAGCTGTAGATTCACCTGTCCGGTGATCAAAACCAGAGGAACCGAATCAGCAAATGCATTCGCAACTCCCGTAACCAGATTAGTGGCGCCGGGGCCGCTGGTCGTCATACAGACTCCGACTTTTCCTGTAGCCCTGGCATATCCATCGGCTCCAAAAACACCGCCCTGCTCATGCCGTGGCAGTACAACTCGCAGTGTTCCGCGGCGGGCCATAGACTGGTGGATATCCAGGCTGGCTCCACCAGGGTACGCAAAGACGGTATCCACACCTTCCCGCTCCAGGCTCATGACCAAAAGATCACAGCCCTTAATCGGCGAGTGTGGGTGACTTGAACAATGTTGATCGGTTTCTTTCATTAGGGTTATCCGTTAGTTAAAAAAAAGGCTATATGCTCCCCAGCGGTAAGAGGAGGAATGCAAGCATAGTAAAGCAAGAACGCTTTTTAAAGGCTGCTTTAAAAAATAGATGCACTCCAAACACATTAGGGAATCCTAACTGCCTCAAATGGAAAGTTGGCTGAAAAAAAAGAACACTCCCACTGGGGAACAGATTAGAAAACCAGTCCCATATACATAGCACGGAAGGTGTCAAAAAAAATCTCATCCTCAAATGAAGCAGGCCTCCAGATGTCATAAGAGTGCGCCAAAACGCCCACTCAATTTAATTTACTCTGAAAATTCTACAAACTCAACAGCTAAATACCGCCCCAGCGCAGAAGCTGGGGCTCCTGAAGAGGATATGTCCTGGAGTTGTTTTTTTTAAGACAACTCATTTGTTTCAGGCCATATCCTCACAGTATTTAGAGTTTAAAACATTATCTAAATTTTGCTATTTTTCTCTGATCATGATCAGTAACATTTTATACTTTTTTAAAGCCTTTACTGAGTGAGGAGCACCAGCAGGCATCTTAATTATCTGGCCTGCCGAAAGCTTATGCTCCTTTCCAGAGACAACAACTTGAGCCTCGCCATCCAGAGCATAGACAAGGGCATCATAAGGGGCTACATGTTCTGATAGCCCCTGCCCTTCATCGAAAGAAAAAATTGTTACTGTTCCAGCTTTTTTGTCTACCACAGTGCGGCTGGCTACCACACCTGCCTGATACTCAATTA
>JAGVTF010000247.1 GCA_019136955.1 Verrucomicrobiota bacterium | reverse complement strand
GATTCCCGACGTTGTAGGTGCCACATAAATATATTCTCCTTCTATGTACCCAAGAAAAAGACCAGCATTTTCTGGACTACAGCTTGGCAAAAACAGAAGGAGATACACTAGCGCGAGGATACTGGAAAACGCTTTAGTAATTTTTCCTTTCATATTTTCAATACATGGAATCACGAGCTACCCCATGCACGATAAGAAAAGGCAACTTCCCATGTCAATCCCATTTCATCTGGTTCTAAGCATTTTTAATGTTGAAGTCTATTCTTGGGACTGTAGAGCAGTTTATTAAAAATCTAATATCCGCTTTATCCGCCCCTATTCAGCAAACTAATCAGCAGGGACAGAATTATGAAAACCCATTTTTGCTCCAGGACGATGAAATAAGTTTGCAATGATGGACTGTGATTGCTAGAGTACGCCTCTTATGTCCATGTTGGACAAAAACGGCCTTAATTATCCCCAGAGGATGGGGGCTGGCTAAAAGAACAACTAATTAATCCCGTATTTCCGCGGGACGGTTACTTATCTGCTCCGGTTGATCAGATAAGAAAGCCGTGAACAAATGGAAAACTAATACAATGAGTATCAATGTCGGTGTAAAAGAGTTACTAGAAGCAGGTGTGCATTTTGGACACCAAACTCGTCGTTGGAATCCTAAGATGAAGCGTTTCATCTTTGCCGCTCGTAATGGAGTCCATGTAATTGATTTGAACCAAACACAGACTCAATTGGAGTCTGCCTGTAACTTTCTGGCCAGAGTAGTTGGCAAGGGTGGTAAAATTCTCTTCGTCGGAACAAAAAAGCAAGCCCAGGAAGCTATCAAAGAAGCTGCAGAAATCACCGGCCAATACCATGTAACTGAGCGCTGGCTGGGAGGTACCCTCACAAACCTCAAGACGATTCGTCGCTCCATTGCGCGGATGACTGCCATTGAAAAGATGGATGCTGATGGAACCATTGCCCAGTACGTTAAAAAGGAGCAAGGCTCTCTGCGCCGTGAAGTTGAAAAAATGGCTCGTAATATGGGCGGTATCCGCACGATGACAGAGCTGCCTGATGCCATGTTTGTCATAGACCTGAAGCGTGAGCATAACGCTGTGGCAGAAGCACGGCGCCTGCGCATCCCTCTTGTTGCCATGGTCGATACTAATTGCGACCCCGATCTGGCTGACTATCCCATTCCTGCCAACGATGATGCGATCCGCTCTATTCGTGTTGTGTTGGGTGCAGTGGTGCAGGCAGTTGGCGAAGCACGTGCCGCTTTTGATGCTCGCTATGCCAGGAAGAGTGATGAGGCATCCGAATCTGCCACTTCAACCGCCTCTGATGCAGGTGAGTCTCAAACTCCTGACGCTCCTGTAGCTGAAGTTGAAGAAGCGCAAACCGCTGAGGAAGCGCCCAGCATCACAGCTGAAGATGTTGCAGCCTTAGCCCAGGACGTTGAAGAAAATACGGAAAAATAAAACATACAAGACGATAACAATATAGAAAGGATTTAGAGAAAATATGGCTGAAATTACTGCCGCGCTCGTTGGCAAACTTCGTGAAATGACTAGTGCAGGCTTGATGAACTGCAAAAAAGCTCTTACTGAGGCCGGGGGTGACTTGGAAAAGGCTGTAGATATTCTTCGTAAGAGTGGTGCTGCGACTGCCGCTAAGCGGGCAGCTCGGGACGCCAATGAAGGTTCAATCGCTCTGGCTATTAAGGATGGTGGGAAGACTGCCGTCCTGCTCGAAGTTAACTGTGAGACCCCTCTGGTTCCCAAGAACGAACTCTTCCAACAGTTCTGTATCCAAATGGCTGAACGCTATCTGGAAAACGAAAATCCTGATGTTGAGGCAGACAGAGAAGCTATTATTGCCCGGATCGGTGAAAATATCAAAATTGGCCGTGTGGTTCGCTGGACCGCTGCCGAGGGAGCTATCATCAATGGCTACGTGCATCACGATACTCGAAAAGGCGTTATTGTGGAAGTTGCTGCTGAAAAGAGTGAAACTCTTGCCAATCCTGAAATAGCCATTCTGGCCAAAGAGCTTTCAATTCAGTGTGTTGCCTTCCCTCCGGTGGCTACTCGTCGCGAGGAAGTTCCTGCTGATATTGTAGAGCGCGAAAAAACCATCGCCCGAGAGCAAATGGCAGGTAAGCCTGAAAATGTGATTGAAGGTATTGTTAAGGGTAAACTCAACAAGTTTTTTGAAGGTGTTTGCCTGGTTGACCAGCTTTTCTACAAAGACCAAAACGTGAGTTGCCAAGCTTATGCTGACAGCATAGGCAAAGAGCTGGAGGACAAGCTGACCATTCGGCGTTTTGCTCGTCTGGCAGTAGGCGAAAACTAAAGTTCAGAGAAAAGAAGATAGTCCTAAAACAGGTCCGAAAGACTGAAACTTTCGGGCCTGTTTTATTTTAGTCCCTAATGAAACTCGTGAAAATCTTTGCTTCTTGTTTCGGATAAGATACCGTAGACTTGGCTGTATCGATACACTTTAAGAGCCAGGCCATATTCCTTCCAAGAGCCCGCATGACCTGCATCCCTTCTAAATCTTTCTTTACCTCCTCAGGAGTCATTCCGTGTACCGAGTTCCAGTATTGAGATGAGACTACTGGCATATTGGAAATGGTGAAATATTTATTAAGTCGGTCAAAAGCGGCGCTTGCTCCTCCTCTGCGGCAACTCACCACGGCTGCAGAAGGTTTGAAGGCATATTTATGGGCTTTCCTAAAAAACATCCTATCCAAAAAAGCACACAAAGAGCCA
>JAGVTF010000154.1 GCA_019136955.1 Verrucomicrobiota bacterium | reverse complement strand
GTTATCCGAATCCTCAACGATATGGCCCGCAAATTTGAGACCGCCATCATTGTCGTCACTCACGACGAAAAGATTATCCCCACCTTCAAGCGGATTTACCAAATCCGTGACGGCGTGACTTATGAGCAAAACGGCGAGGGGCGCCTGCTGACAACATGAACACAAAGGGGAAGGAAGCCCATCCCTTCCGAACGAAAAATCAGAGAAAGAATTTATAGGAGTATTTATGAAGAACAACAGTTTAGCCCGCTATCTGCAATACGCCTGGCCCGTGTTTGTGGCGCTGGTGCTGGCGGGATGCAAAGCGGGACCGCAATTCCAACGGCCTGCGGCTCCGGAAGTAAGCGGCTATAGCGCCGAGCCACTGAAGCAGTCGTCTGGTCAGGCCCAGGAGTTCGTCGAGCTCTCGGCCTTTGGCAAAGAGGGTTGGCAGGCTCTCTGCAATGAAGAGCTAAGCGCCCTTATCAGCGAGGCCTTGGAGCGCAACCCGACCCTCATTGCCGCCGAAGCGACCCTGCGCCAGGCCCGGGAGCTCTACTCCGCAAAGGCTGGCACGACCTACTATCCGAAAATCAGCGCCGACCTGGGCGCTCAACGCCAGCGCTTTAATCCCATCACCATGGGGCAATCGAGCAGCCCGCGAGAGTTCAACATCCTGCGTGCCGGTCTGGGGGCTCAATACAGTTTTGACCTGGCCGGTGGCAATCGCCGCGCGCTGGAGGCCTTGGCCGCCCGCAGTGATTACGAGCAATACCGGCTGGAGGGAGCGCGACTGACGCTGGCGACCGATATCCTCGCTACGGCCATGGAGAGGGCCGGTCTGCAACGGCAGCTCGAAGTGATGGAAAACATCCTCCAAATTCAGGAAGAGCAGCTCGCTCTCACCGCTGAGCGCATCCGGCTGGGTCATGTCCAGCCCGATGAAGAGCTCTCCCAGCAAACACGGCTGGAGCAGACGCGCGCAGAGCTGCCGCTCCTGCGCAACCACCTTCCGCAAAACGCGCACCTCCGGGCGGTCCAGCCTGGCCGAGCGCCTGCCGAGCGTCCCGTACCCGATTTCCGGCTGGAAGATTTCACCCTGCCGCCGCAGTTGCCGCTTTTGATTCCCTCGGAGCTCGTCCATGCGCGACCGGATATTCTCGGAGCTGAAGCGCTGCTCCATGCCGCCAATGCGGAGTACGGGGTCGCCATCTCCAGACTCTATCCGCAGCTCACCCTGAGCGCCGGCCTTGCCACCCAGGCCCTGACGCCTGAAGAGCTCTTTGGCGGCTTTTCGATCATCTGGAACCTGGTGGGGCAGATCACCCAGCCGCTCTTTGACCCCGCCTTGCCTGCGGAAAAACGGGCTGCTCTGGCCGCTTTCGATGCGGCCGCGGCCAATTACCGGCATGTGGTGCTTGAGGCGCTCCGCAACGTGGCTGATATTCTGAAGAGGGTGGAAAATGATTCGGAGCGGCTGGAGGCTTTTGCGGCGGCCGATCGGGCCAAAGGTGCCTGGCTCGAAACGATGGAGCGGCGTCAGAGCCTCGGCGCGGCCAGCTACTACGAGCTCCTTCTGGAGCGGCAAGAGCGGCTCCTGAGCCGGATGGACCTCGCGCAAGCCCAGACCCAATGCCTGCTCAACTCGGTCGCCTTTTTCCAGGCCATGGCCATCCCCCTGCCCGAGAAAGAAGAGGCTGACCTAACCGTAGGGAAAAATTAGAGAATCATCCCACTCTTTTAAAATGCCGTTCAACTGCTCTTGGATAGAACGGAAATCCTGGTTTAAGTCCAATGTCTTCACGCTTATTTTGTTTCCAATTATCGTGCAGCAGCTATCGGGAAAAGTTTCTTCATCAGTTTTTGCATAGAGGAGAAGGCCACTGACTTCGTTGGTGGACTGAGCGGCTTTATTCTTCACGTACGAAAATATCTGGTATAAATGAGCTGCTTGAATACTCTTTTTGTCAGACTCCGGATGACTGCGTAAAATTTCCGAGTAGTACTTAGTATCAATAATGAGAGTGTCCCCGTTGTGTTCCAAGGTGACATCTGTTTTCATGGTAGGCAGATGGTCGCTCTTGCTTTCGCTTGTGTGCCAGTTTATCAAAGCACTTGATGGTTTCATCTGTGGATAATGCTTTCGATAGTACTCGAAGACGAATTTTTCAAAAAGCCGAGGCATGTTCTTTTCTTCAAATTGCCTCAATCTTCTGGATCCCTCTTGAGTTGTCGGGAGCAAGGATTCCTGTGCCATCTTGCAAATTTCGATGAGCATTTGATAGGTGGCGTTATTGCGATGATATTTTATGTTCGACCATTGAATCATTTTTGGGTGAAGAAGCTCTACTTCGTGAAAATAGAGCAAAACTCTCTGCAGCGCTTTCTTTTGTATCGCTTTCACATCGCTGGAGCGAACCAAAGCAGTGGCAATCGATTTTAACACCTGGTTCATATAAGTGTTTTCAGAATACTCATCGTAATGACAAACAAGCCTCTTTTTCAGGAGGTTTTGCATTTTAAGGGATTGTGAAAACTCAATTTTCCCACGGGGAGAATTCAATGTGTCCGTTTTCTCAAAGTACTCTTTCCCCAGTCCGCGCTTTATTTGATTGGCTATACCCTTGGCCAGAATAGCTGCCAATAAATCATTAAGATGCTCGAACTCTTCGCCTTCAATATCTTTATAGGGGCCAGCCTGCAACACTTGAAAGGCGTAGGCGAGCATGTAATAGATGTTCTTTATCGGAATCATGTAAGGGCTTCTTTATGATCATT
>JAGVTF010000036.1 GCA_019136955.1 Verrucomicrobiota bacterium | reverse complement strand
TTGCCTTCCAATTCCAGGCCAACGTCGAAGATGACCCGAGTTTGGGCCGTTTGCACTTCGATGCAGCTGGCACCGATTTCCTCGTTTCCTCTGTGTATGATGATTTTCATGAGATACTTGAATCAGCCGGTTTTACGTTTCAAGGGGCGCTCCGTTCACGAAACAACGATGCAGGACCCTGCATTCTCCTATCATCCTTCTGCGGGCTGTTTCTGGCAAGGTTTGAATCGCTCTTTTAGCCGTATTGCCTCAAAAACAGGGGCACCGAAAGTTTTGGCAGAGGTTGACAGGCAGTGAGCACTTTGTTACTTTGTCCGCATGAGGAGGATTATTTGTCTCGTGGGGATTATAGGGTTCTTTAGTGTTTCATCACCTGTTCTGGCGGAGTCGGGAGGGGTGAAGCTCTGGCCGCAGCTTGCTTCGGGTATTTACAATCATGCCAATGAGCTGGTGATGAAGTGTGAAATCGCGCCTGACGGCCTGACCGTGACCGATGCGGTCTGGGACAGCTACAAGGTGGAGGGATGCGAAAAGCGTTGGCTGCTCAACATGGGCAAGCCGATGGAGGGGCCGCTCAAGCATTACAAGTTCGACCGGAAGTTCGCCGGTTTGCCTGTCTGCATCACTGTAGAGCTCTACAACCGCGATAACTGGTGGGATGTCAAGGAGAGCTACCAGGAGATACTGGTTTTGGGCGGGGGCGAGCAGCAGATAGGGTTGCCCGACTGGTTCCATATACCGACCGACCGGCTGGCTTACGATTTTGACGAGGGGGATTGGTTCCCCAGCGGCTGGAAACTGCCCCGCGGCAAATATGCCCACTGGCAGGGAGCGGCCAAGGCGCAGCAGAAGGACCGCAAAGGCGAGAACCCGATGTATGACTTCGGCTTCACCCACGTCGCCCCCTTCGCGATGACCCATAACGGGGCGGGCGGCGACCGGGCGCGGCAGGGGCTGGTCTTTGGCGACAACGCGTGGATACCGTACGACGGCTGGACCTCTCAGTTCACGGCCGACCCGAGCGATCCCAAGAACTGGATGATTGAGACATTCTACGATTTTTCCGAGCAGTGCTCCATTGTCATCGCCAATTTCGAGGCACCCAACTACTTCATCTGGAAGGATTACCAGTATGAGGCGTTTGCCGACCTGATTGACAGGGCCCGCAAGCGCTATCCCAAGGTGGAGTTTGGCTGCTGGGGAATCGGCGTCACCAGCTTTTCCTTTCGCATCTTCGATCAGATTGATGAAAAGGGGCGTCCGACCGGTGTGACCGACCTCAAAGGGGCCAAACAGTGGCGCGAGAAGTACAATAACCCCGAAGCGGAGTTGCACCCGATCTTCCGCCGCTGCAATCTCAATATAGGCATCCCTGCGGTTTACTGGGGCAACTACGCCAGGCCGTCGCAGCTCTATGCCTTCCTGCAGGAGTGGGAGCTGGCCAAGCTGGCGCGGCCCGAGGTGATGAACATGCTCTCCACCTGGATACAGATTGAGAATCTGGATGGTTACCCGCTTACGCAATACCGCTTTACCGATGCCAAGGGGAAGACCCGGCTGGAGAACCTCAAACCGCAGGTGCCTGCCTCGGCCGTCTATGCGCTTTCGCTCTTTGGACATTGCGTGATGGATGGGCTCCAGTGCTGGGAGATCGGCACCAGCTATACGGAGGAGCTGGAGGATTACTCGGATTGGCATCACGGCGAGGGGATGAAGAAGCGTGAGATTCATGGCAAGGATGTCAGCGTCCAGTATTATATGAAGTACTTTGGCTTCTATAATTACCACGTCCTGGGGATGTGGCAGGCCTCTCAGAACAAGGATATCATCGAGGCCGATACGCCATGGGAGATGCCCGAGCTCAAGAGCGGCAAGAATGACACCTGGCGCGTGGGCGACGAGCGTTACCCGAGCTACGTCAATTACTACCAGGAGCCGTTATCGCGGGTGAAGCTCTCGGCCGACGGCAAGACGCTGCTGCTTGTAGCGAGCAATCCGCATAACAAGGGGAGCGTGGAGCAGGTGAGTGTCCGACGCCCGGGGACGAAGGAAGAGTATTCGTTTGAACTGGTTGGGGATTTCCCGGTCATCAAACGCTTCAGCGTGCCTGCAAAGGCGGAAGCGGCCAAAGAAACGAAGCCCGAAGAATCAAAAGAGCCAAAAGCCGAGAAGGCCGCTCAATAACTGATTGATTACTCTGGAGGCCGTGCCAGGAGTTCCGGCGCCTGAGCACGGTCCAGAGCTTCGAGTCCCTTGAGGGCGGGTGCGAAGCCGGGGCTCACTCGCAGCGCATTCTGGAAGGATTCCCGCGCTTTTTCAAACCGTTCAGTCTCCTGGAGCAGCTCGGTGATCAGGTAAAGATAGCCGAGATTGACGTAAGCTTCGGTATAATCGGGGTCGAGCTCCACCGCCTGGAGGAATTCTTTTTCCGCTTTGGCCGGCTGCTGCCTGCGCATCAGAGTGATGCCGTAATTGTTGCGGGCGGCGGCGTTGCGCGGGGCGACTTCAATCGCTTTTTCAAAATGAGCCTGAGCCGGGGCGAGCTCGTTCCTGCTAAGCTGAATCCGCCCCAGGTTGTTATGCGCCTCCGCGTAATCGGGGAAAATCTCCAGCGCCTTCCGGTAAGCCTCTTCAGCCTCGGTGATCCTGTCCAGCTTGGCCAGAGTGGCCCCCATGTTGAAATAGACATCCTCGTTTTCGGGCGCTTTTTCTTTGGCGATCAGGAGCTTCTCCAATGCTTCGGCGTAATTCTCCTGGTGAAAGAGGATGATCGCCTCGCTCAGGTAGTAGTCGGCCGAGCCCGGTTCAAAGATATTGGACTCCATTGGGGCGGTGCCGGTCGGCGGGTTGGTTGAAGCGCCTGTCGCGGTGCCGGTGCCGGTATCTGCCGCCTGGGTCGGCTCCCAACGACCGGAGGCGAACTTCTTTTGCAGAGTCTTCATCCTGCTTTGGCTCCCCAGCCAGGTGGCGAGCAGGGTCGCAAGAATGACCCCGATGATCAGCAGCGGCCGGTACTTGCGCGGCAGAGGGAGCCCGAAGAGGCTGTTCTCCGAGCGCTGGGGCTGCGGTCCGGTTTTTTTTGAAGATTTTGGCTTTCTGCTCATCTCGATTCTCTCGCATTACGATGCTACTGGAGAGGGTAGCCTGCGGCTGTTCCTCTGTCCAGAAGGAAAACCTCCGCTCTTGGATTGGGCGGCTCGGCAGTCGCCTATAAAAAAGATACGGCCCCAGTGAAGGAGCCGTATCCCTGTTGCGTGCAGACGGTATGTCTAAAAAGTCTTACATGGCGGCACGGTAGAACCTGAAGCCTTTCTTGTAAATCTCGGTCTCGTACTCACCGCTGGTATCGACTTCGAACCAGTGGCGGAGATTGGTGCTCTCTTCGAGCCGGTTGCCCGTATAGGTCAGGATGAGCTTGCCATCTCTGATCCGGTAGGTGAGGGTCGGTTCCAGGAGGGGAATCCAGACCGCGGTGTTGTAACCGTTCCAGGTGGGGGTTGTCCAACCGGCCTTGCCTTCCATGTAGAAGAGGAGGGTGTATTCTTTGAAAACAGTTTCGCCTATTTCCGGAGCTTCTCCCTTGAAGTAGGCGGTAGAGAGCATGTTGCCCGCAAAGGCGTTGCTGTCGATGCTGGCGACGTTTTCACCCACGAGCAGATAATGGAGAGACTCGGCATCCAGGAAGGCTCTATCGCCGATGCTGATGACGGTATCGGGGATGACGAGGCTCCTCAGGCTGGTGGCGTAGCTGAAGGCGCCCTGGGTGATATGAGTCAGGCCGCTGCCGATCTCCAGACTCTCCATGCTACTGCAGAAGTTGAAGGCGAAGGGGCCGATGGTGAGGACGCTATCGGGTATCTTCACGCTGGGCAGGTTCATGCAGCCGGAGAAGGCGGAGTTGCCAATATGGGTCACATTGGCGCCGATGACCAGATTGGTCGCGGTGGAGGTGTAGTAGAAGCTCGAGTCGCCGATTCTGGTGACACTGTCGGGAATGACGATGCTTTCCAGACCGGTGCAGTAGTTCAGCGCCCAAGTTTCGATTTCGGTGACGGTGTCCGGGATGGAGAGGCTCGTCATCATGGTGCGCCAACTAAAGGCGTCGAGCCCAATCTGGGTCACCGTGTAGGTGGCCTCACCGGAGCTGACCGTTGGCGGGATGACGATCTCTCCTATGACCTCGGCTTCGGGCACCGAGACCACCGAGACGGTCCCGCTGCCGTTTGGGACATCCTCGCTCAGGATGGTATAGCGGAAGATGCCTTCTGTGAAGGACTCTCCCACCTCTGCACGGGCTTGGCCGGCAGCCAGGAGGAAGGTAAAAGCGATGCCGGCACACAGAGCGTGGCGCGCAAGGCTTTTTTTGCGAATGCTGGTTGTTTTCATAATATTTATGAGTTTATAGCGTTAAAAAGCGAATAAAGTTTCTATTGGACTGCGCGGTAGAACCTGTTGCCGTTGCTGCTCACCTCCACTTCATAGTGGCCGCTCTCATCCACGACGCTCCAATCCGCAAGGTTGGCGCTCTCTTGCAATCTGCCGGCGCCGTAGGTGAGGATGAGCCGGCCGTTTTGGAATTCAAAGCTCACCTTAAGGCTCTCATCCGGAACCCATATCGCGGTGTTGTATTCGTTCCAGGTGGGGCTCGTCCAGCCCTGCTTGCCTTCGATGTAATAGAGGGTCGGCTTTTTATAAAAAACAGTAGGTTCCATTATGGGGGCATTCCCCTTGAAATAAGCGCCCGGCACCGTGACGAAGTAAAAGGCCATATTTTTAATCGAGACAACGCCGCTGCCGATAATGAGGTTTGATAAATTAATTGCTCCATAAAAGGCCCCCCTTTCGATCACGGCAACGCTATCGGGAATGGTCAGGCTCTCGAGGCTCTTGGCTTCATAGAAAGCGTATTCTCCTATATAGGTGAGGGCGCTGCTCAAGTGCAGGTTGGTCAAGCCTGTCAGACCATAAAAGGCACTTCCCTCTATCGTAGTGACAGTGTCGGGAATGGTGAGAGTGGTGAGATTGGTAGCGTGACTGAAGGTGTCCGTTTTTATGGTGATAATCCCGCTGCCCAACTGCAGGTTGAGCAGACTGTTGGCTGAGTAAAAGGCGCTCTCTTCAATATCGGTGACGCTGTCCGGAATGGTAAGAGAAGCCAGCGAGTAGCAGTAGGCGAATGCTCCCTTTCCTATTTTTTTTATATGTTCCGAGACAGTCAGAGCGGTCAGGTTAGTCGAGTTGATAAAGCCTCTATCGACGATCTCGGTGACGTTGTAGGCGTAGTTTTCATAGTCGACTTTGGCGGGCAGGGTAATGTCTCCTTCCAGAGTTTTCTGGTAGGCCAATGCGATGGAGACGGTACCGGTTTGGGTTGCGGGGTCGACGCTCAGGACTTTGTAATCGTAAACGTCGTGCTTGAAGGTATCTCCCACGGCTGAATCCACTTGAACTGCGCTCAAGAGGAGTGTTAAGGCTGTAGCGGTCAGGAGGGCAAGTTTTGTAACGTTTTCAGGACGTTGGGTTGCAGGATGTTTCATAATGGTATTCGCGGTTTTTCGGGTGTTTTTAAAAACACTATTAAGAAGGTAGTCTAAAAGACGATATCGCGCAAGTGAGTTTTTTAACAGACTTTCAATAAAGAGATTTCATGAAAAGATAATCACGATTGAATCGGTAATATACCGCCTTCTCTTGGGGCTTCCGCAGAGTCCCTGCCGATACCTCTGGCCGCTTCTCCTGGCGTTGATCGCCTCGGAGCGGACCGATACCGTCTTGAACCGTCTTGGAAACAGGGTTTGTAATCTGCAGAACCACGGATGAACACGGATGGACACGGATGATTCTCAGCGTGCACGCAGTCCGGGCCTATCTATGCCCGCCTGGGGGTTCATAAACAGCCGGGGAAGAGCAGGGTGGCGAAACACGGTTTTTACAGTTCAATCCGCTCCGGCAAATATGCTAAACTGGCGACGTGAGAGTAGAGCTGATAAGTATGTTGCGGAGAGCCGGAGGGGATAGATGGGCAAGGGTGGCGGCGACTCTTTGCTGCATCGTTTTTTTCTGTACGGTGGCGGTGCCTGATTCATCGGCCGAGTTTAGCCCTGAGAACCTGCCGGCTGATACCTATGCTTATCTGGCGCTTGGGAGCGTGGATGAGGCGCTTCGGGCGTTTGACTCCTCACCCTGGGGGCGGCTGACTCAATCGTCCGAGTTTGGGCCGTTCTGGCGTGACAGTCTGGAGAAGTTCCACCGGAAAATCGTGACCCCGCTGGAAAGAGAGCTGCGGGCCGAGCTGGGGGAGTACTTGCGGCTTCTGGATGGGCCACTTCTCCTGGCGTTGATTGCCTCGGAGCGGACCGATATTTTGCTCAATGACTCCTGCCTCCTCATCGCCCAGACGCGCCAGAATCCGGAGCGGTTGCGCGCGCTCCTGGAAAAACAGAAGGAAAATTGGAAGCGGGATGGGGTGGAGGTTCCCGTTCAAAAAGTGGAAGAGGTGGAGTTCTGCTGTTTCACACTTTCGCGGGAGGTGCTGGAGCGGTTCATCGTACAGCTTGGGGCTCCGGAGGGGAGTTTTTTTGCCGGAGTGGAGGGGTTCCCTGCTGGTGGAGTAAATCTCTGGGTTGGACTGGAGAAGCGGAGTCTGATTCTGGCTCTGGGGGATCTCTCGGTGGCCGGCAAGGCGCTGCGCGCAGAGGCGGGTCGCGCGCCGCGGCTCAAATCGCTTCAGTCTCACGTGGTTCAGGAGCGTGCCGTTTTCCGCAATACTCTGGTTCAGTTCTGGGTTCAGCCGCCGCCCATCGTGAAGGCGCTCCATGGGCTCTTCCAGCGCTCCATGGAGGCTCTGGAAGCCGAGACCGCCGCGGCAGGCCGGAAGCTCAATCCGTTTTTCCCGAATCCTGCCCTGCTCCTGGATTCGCTCCATCTGGAGAGCATCCGCTCCATCGGTGCGGGCTGGACTCTGGAGGAGGGGAGGATGCGCTGCCGTTTTCATCTGGAGTCGCCGGTGGCTATCCGCAAGGGATTGTCGGAGCTGCTCAACGCGGCGGAGATGGGGGATTGCCGGACGCCGGAGTTTGTGCCGGCCGGGGCGTTATCGGCCTGGCGTCTGCGGATGAAGCTGCCCGAAGCTCTGGCCGCACTGGATCGCGTTTCCAATGAGGCCTATCCGCTCAAGAGGCTGCTCTTTCTCGGCTTTGAGGAGGGATACTCGCGTGCGGCGCCGGAGCTTGACCTGGCGGAGGGACTCTTGAAACCGCTGGGGCGGGAGCTGCTTTTTTACGAAGTGGCGCCGGTTGCCGCGAAGGCGGGGCAGCCCGACTGGGTTTGCCTGGTCGGTTCAGCGGAGCCGGCTCTTTTCCTGAGCTCCCTGCAGATGCTGGGGCTCCATACACGCAAGGCGATTGGGCTGGATTTCCCCTATGTTTTGAAGCAGGCGGGGGGAGCCGGAGCGATCGGGGTTTACCAGGCGGAGCCGTTGCGGAGCGAGGGGGGATTGGCGCCGCTTTACCTGGCTGCGCTTGGTGAGCGGGGGGAAGGCTCCGGATATATTGCCATTTCGAGTGCGGAGGCGCCACTCAGGGAGCTCCAGAAATCAATGGCCGCCGCGAACCCGGGCTCCGGCGCGGCTCGCAAAGTGGAAGCGCCTTTATTCTTCTTCCGTGAAGAGAATTCGCTGGAAAAAACACGTTTTCTCTGGGAGCGGTTTCGTGGCTCGGGCACCACCGCGGCAGGGGAGAGCGTGCCCCTGAGCCAGGCGCTGCCCTTCCCGCTAAACCGCCTCGATTATGGCGCGCTGCCTGCCTTTGAGAGCTGCGTACGCTATTTTTGTACGGCGACTCTGGTATCGCTCACGGTCACGCCACAGGGATTGGACGGGACCGTGCTCAAAGTGTTCCCGTAACCTTTTTGATTTTCGCTATGGCGCAAGCTCCCCGCAAGATTGTTCATCTGGATGCCGATGCGTTTTTCGCCTCGGTGGAGCAGGTGCTTGAACCGAGCCTGCGCGGTAAACCGATTGCGGTGGGAGGAGCGGAGCGCGGGATTGTCTGCTCGGCCTCCTATGAGGCGCGCCGGTTGGGGGTTCGCACACCGATGCCAACCGCCGCTGCCAGGCGAATTTGCCCGGGGCTCATCATGGTGCCGGGTCGGCATGGTGTTTATAGCGAGTTTTCTCACCGGATGTTCGAGATCATTCACGACTTCACGCCCGAGGTGGAGCGCTGTTCAATTGATGAAGGGTATTTTGAGCTGAGCGGACGCAGGGAGCCGATTGAGGAGCTCACCGGCGCCATCCGGGACCGCATCCGCAAAACGCTCCAGTTGCCGGTCAGCTTCGGCATGGGGAGCAATAAACTGGTGACGCAGATAGCCTCCAAGATGTATAAACCCGAGAGCTTCCACCTCGTGCCGCCTGGCTCGGAGGCGATGTTCCTCTACCCGCTCTCCAATCGCTGGCTCCCGGGGGTAGGGGAGAAAACCGGCAAAGCGCTTGATGCGCTGGGTCTTCACAATGTGTTCCATATTCTGCAGGCGCCGCTTTCGCTTCTGGAGCGGGCTGTGGGGAGCTATGCGCGCGAGCTCCGGCAGTATGCGGCCGGGGTGGATGAGCGGCCTGTGGTGAGCATCGCCGAGGACCCGAAATCGTATGGGCAGCAGAAGACCTTCCTGGAAGAGCTGGAGAACAGGGGCGAAGTGGAGCTGCGGCTCAAGCGGATGCTTGATGAGCTGATGGCGAAGATACGCGCTGATGGGAAATATGTGAGGACTCTGACCGTCCGCGTCCGCTACCCGGGCATGGAAGAGGCGCAAGGCTCACAGAGCTTGTGCGAGCCCTCCTGCGTGGCGACCGATTTTTACCCGCTTTTGAAGGAGCTCCTGACGCGGATCTGGCGCAAACCTCTGCCGCTGCGGATGGCCGGAGTCAAGCTCTCGCAGGTCTACCGTGCCAGTTCGGTGGCGCTGCATTTGCCGCTCTTTTCCGGCAGACCCGATGGCGGGGAAGCAAGAATCCGGCTGGCTCGGGCGGTGGATCAGCTCCACCGGACTCTGGGTCAGGGGGCCATCGGTCCGGCACGGGATATCCTCCATGAGGAGAAGAGTGAAAAGGAGCCGCCGCCGCATCTCTTTTTTGAGGAGTAGGCGGCCGGGGCGCTAATTGCGAGTACGGAAAAACCGCTCTTTCCCTTCAGGCGCAAGCTCGTAAGTACCACCCTGAGTGGGCAGATCAACCCAGAGCCGCTGCTCTGCATCGTAGCTTTGCAGCGTGCCGGTGAAGGTAAGCTCCAGCAGTCCGCCGCTCCAGCTATAGGCCAGAGAAGGGGCTACTGCTCCGGCGGGTTGTAAAAACAGGGCTTCAATGGGCAGGCTCGGCAGGGTATCGCCCATTGATGGAGTGGCCCAGGCGACTGAAAAATTGCTGTCATAGCCGTAATCGCAGTGGTAGGCCTCGAAGTAGTAGGCGTTGCCAGCGCTCAGCTCTACGGGGGCCGATTTCTGGGCCGGGTACTTATCGTATACACGGCTGGCGGTGCAATTGTGGCCGGCGACCAGACAGAGAGGTTCGCTGCTGAGGTTCTCGGGGCTGGAATCGCTGCTCAGGTAAAACTGCCCGTCATTATCGGCCGAAACGTAGAAGTAGTAGGTGCCGGTTTCCGGTGGCAGGATGAGTCCGCTGATGAAGGTGCCAAAATTGACGGCTCGGTTAAGCGGGATTTCCAGGTGCTCTTCCAGGAGGCAGCGCTCATCGGGGCTGTCGCCCTCGGCTATGCGGCTCTTTAGCTGGGCCAGGCTGGTGAGCTTGTCATAGAAGCGGGCCTGGAGGAGATTGCCGGTTGGGCGGATTTCTACGAGGGCTGCTTCGCTCATGACGCTGCCCAGTTCATTGCGTATTTCCACCGTGTAGGAGCCGGCATCCATCAGGGAGAGTTTCTGCAAGCGGTAGAGCATTCCTACAGCTCCGGCGATCTCTTCCCCATCCTTATACCATTGATAGGTGAGGGGCGCTGTGCCCTGTGCCAGGACGCTCAGATGGAGCTCATCGCCTTCCCAGAGGTTTTTTTGCGCTTCGGGCTGGATGAGAATCTGCGGCGGGCTGGCCGGTTCATTATAGACTGAGGCGTGCTCGATTGAAATGGGCAGGCTCGGCAGGGTATCGCCCATTGATGGAGTGGCCCAGGCGACTGAAAAATTGCTGTCATAGCCGTAATCGCAGTGGTAGCCCTCGAAGTAATAGCTCTTGCCGGCGCTCAGCTCTATGGGGACCGATTTCTGGGTTGGGTACTTATCGTATACGCGGTTGGCGGTGCAATTGTGACCGGCGACCAGGCAGAGAGGTTCGCTGCTGAGGTTCTCGGGGCTCGAATCGCTGCTCAGGTAAAACTGCCCGTCATTATCGGCCGAAACGTAGAAGTAGTAGGTGCCGGTTTCCGGAGCCACCAATAGCCCCCTGATGAAGCTCCCGTAGTGCGGTGCGCGGTTGATCGGGATTTCCAGGTACTCCGAGAGGAGCAGCTCTTCATCGGGCGCTTTTTCCTCCTCCACCCATTGCTTGACGCGCTCAATGGTGACGGGGTTGTTGTAGAAGAAGGCCGGCAGCGGCTCCGCCCACGAGGGAGCGCAGAGGCCCAGCAGCAGTGCCAGAAGGGATAGTGAGGCTGCCAGTCTTTTCAGGGCGGGCGCCGTAGAGGTCTGTTTCAGAAGAAGCCTAAAATACTTTTTCATATCTGAGAGACAGAGTAATACAAAGTGGGTTTTTTGTGGAGAGTTTATTTTTGGGCACTCGGGCGCTCTACGCTCTGGAGAGGCGCGACCTCTTTTTCCATCACGTAGTCATCCATGACGTAACCCTGGCCGACATCAACGCACTGGGTGCGGACTTTGCGGAAGCCCAGTTTTTCGTAGGCGGCGATCGGCCCCAGGTTGAAGCGGTTGACCGTGAGCCAAATCTTGCACAGACGGTGCTCGCGGCAGAAGCTGACCAGAAAATCCATGGCGATGCGGGAGAGACCCCTGCCACGGAAGCTCTGGCGCAGGTAGATTTTGCTCAGAAAAAGCGCTTCGGGCTCCGGACGAATCGCCATGTAGCCGACCCGCTCTGCGGCCTCCTCAATGAAGTAGTAACGAACCGCCTCCTCCTCCATCTGCCGGCGGATGGCTGGCTCAGACTGGAATTTTTCGAGCATATACTCCACCATCTCGGCGCCGATAATGGGCGGGAAATGTTCGCGCCAGATTTCGGCTGCCAGCCCTACCAGAGCCGGTATCTCCTCCGGACGTATCTCGCTGATCCTGGTTTTATTCATGACCTTCCAGCCCCAAATATAACCACACCCCCCGCCGGTGTCCAGAAGGAGATAGACTATTCCCCCCTATTCGCAAATGACACCGGTAACTCGGATTTATTGGCGAGCAGATTCCGTGTATGCGAAACATACCATTCTCAATCATCCCGTAGGTATGCCACTATTTTGGGTATACGGAGTATGAAGCATCCCAGAGGGATGCCATCTCATAGCCAGGGGTCTTCAGACCCCTGGTAAGGATGAGAGAAAAATCCTCCCCGACCCCGTAGGGGTCGCAGCCATGAATTCTTAGACCTACACACTCCCCAAAATCATCCCCAAATGTA
>JAGVTF010000279.1 GCA_019136955.1 Verrucomicrobiota bacterium | reverse complement strand
TGTAAATTATTATCGGTCGGAGTCATAGTCGATGGCAGCCCTCACAATATCCCACTGGATGAGAGCGATATCCAGTATGACCTCGATCGCCGCAGACCTGGCCAGTCTTCCATAACCACCCCACGCAAAGAAGATGACCTGGCCCGCATCTACTCCGGCACGTTCCAGGGCAAAACATTGGGCACCCCTATCTGTATCATGGTGATGAACCAGGACGCGCGGCCCCATGATTACGAAGAGATTTCCCAGAAGTTTCGCCCCAGCCATTCTGACTTTGGCTACCAGACCAAGTACGGAATCCGTAACTGGGAAGGTGGCGGCAGGGCCAGCGCGCGTGAGACCGTTGGCAGAGTTGCCGCCGGTGCCATCGCCAAAAAAGTCTTAAAACAGCTCTACAATGTGGAAATCGTGGCCTGCGTCGCCCAAATCCACCAGATCAAGGCCGAGTTTGACCTCGACAAAGTGACCCTTGAAGAGGTGGAGAAGACAATCATCCGCTGTCCGGACCTCGAAGCCGCCGAAAAAATGATTCAATGCATCAAAGACGCCCGCAAAGCCGGGGACTCCGTCGGCGGCATCATCCACTGCATCGCGCGCAACGTCCCGGCTGGCTGGGGTGAACCGGTCTTTGATAAGCTCGATGCCGACCTGGCCAAAGCAATGCTCAGTATGCCGGCCGTCAAAGGCTTTGACCTGGGCTCGGGGTTCGAAGCCCCGCTCTACAAGGGGAGCGAGCATAACGATACCTACATTCCGCTCAATGGGAAAGTACTCACCGCCACCAACCGCTCCGGCGGCGTTCAGGGCGGAATCAGCAACGGAATGCCTATTACCTTCCGCGTTGCTTTCAAACCGACCTCCACCATCATGCAACCGCAAAAAACCGTAACCGTGGAGGGCAAAGAAACGATACTCAACCCCAAAGGCCGCCACGATCCCTGCGTGCTGCCCAGAGCCGTCCCCATCGTGGAAGCGATGACAGCCATCACGCTGCTGGACCATGCGCTGAGGCAAAACAGCCTGGAAATAAAACAATAAAACTTGCATGACGGAAGGCTTCTGTATTTTGCGGCAGAGCCTTCTTTTATCCCATTAAGCTACCACCTGGTATTCTTATTATAAAAAAACGGATACTCCCTTCCGTTTCCAGTTTCCTCAGCCGCCCTTCCAAAGTATCGCTGAAATATTCCACACAAAAAACTGCCAGTGCGGTTCCTAAAGAGTGTAGTTTGCGGTGAAGCAGGCCGCTTCTGAGCAGAATTGATTGAGATGTGAAAAACCTTCCCTCTGATAAATGGAGAGAGTGGATCGTGGAGAACCAGGATAAATGGTATCTCTACGCACGACAACAATCCCGCTCAGAAGCGGATGCACAGGACATCCTTCAGGAGTCCGTTCTGGCCATCTGGCATCAGACCACGTCCAGCCGTTCACCTGAGCTGCCCCATACCGGCGCGGTATTTACTGCCATTCGCTATCGTGCGATGAATTTCGGTCGTGCCAGTGACCGGCGCCAACGCAGGCAGGAGGAGTACTCCTTCCTCTTATGGGAGCAACAGACTGATGAAAACCGATATGGTGCAGATGAGCAAAAGCTACTTTTGGAAGCGCTTCGAGGCTTGCCCGAAGCCCAGGCCGAAACGGTCACCCTCAAAATCTGGGGCGGACTCACCTTTCAGGAGATTGCCAATATCTGCGATTGCTCCATCAACACCATCACTGCCCGCTATCGTCAGGCCTTATTGAAACTGCAAAAAGAGTTGAAAGGAACTTTTAGCCAATGAAAGAGAACCACGCAAATAACGACTTCAGCTTTCGAGAGCTTGAAGAGCAGCTCCAAAAGCTGAAACCGGCAGCTACTCCGCCAGAGCTTTCTGCAAAGCTGCTGCAGGTCGTCTCCTCAGAGCGAAGCCTGTATCCCTATTCTTTGAAAAAGCTCTTCTTTAGACCCAGCTTTATCCCCTGGGCCGCGGCGGCGCTGCTGGCTCTTGCCTTCATTGGAGGCCACAAGCTCTGGGTCAGCTCCCCCCGAGAGCAAATAGCCGAAACAGTCAGCACGATAGAGTTTTCCCTCCCCTCTCTACAGGATATCAAAGGTCAGGCTATAGAGGTCCTGAAAGTTTCCAGGCTGATTGCCTCAAGCTACGCGAATCAGGATGCCGCAATCTCGTTTTTTAAATCCATTAACAAAGAACAGTTTGCTCAACTCCCCTCTACTAAGCTGCCCCCCACCACATGGAGTGTGGCACCGGAGCTGCCGCCTCTTTCACCAAAGCAGGAAGCGGCTCTGAGAAAGGCTGACCTGGTGGTTGAAGCTTTGGCCGCCGGTGCACCCACCATTCCCACACTGGCACTGGCCAGCACTACTTTTTTGCCTAAAACAAAAAATGTGGAATAAAATTTAAACTTCTATGAAAACCCTAAAAAAACTAACCCTACTCCTGGCAGCCCCCTTTCTACTGACGGCTGCCTGCACTCAGGCGGATTTGGTCCCCGAAAAAATCCTTCCTGATAACACGTTGGCGCTCTTATCCATTCGGAATGCAGAGCGCGATTTCTTCACATTCCAGCGCTCCGCCATGGGGCAGCTCTTCAAAGACACGGCCATGCAGCCTTTCATGAACTACATAGGCAAGAGGCTGGGCGGCCCTCTGGGGGAAGTTCAAAAAGTACTGGAAGCCAAAGAGATTGATCTTAATAAATATAGAGAACTCCTGGGTGGAGGCGTGGCCGCTGCGCTTTTGTTCAACGTGAACGATCCGCCCCAGAGCACCCTCAGCCAGCAGATACTCCATAAAGATGTGGGACTGAGCTGGCAGCCGCTGGTTCTCCTCGAGATCAACGGGAGCCGCCAAAATGCTCAGGCGGCCATCAATGAGCTGAAAGGTAAAATCCGGGAGCTCACCAATAAAAAGCCGGTACTTCATACAATGAGGTATAACGATCTCGAATTCATAACCGTAGATATTTCTAACCCCGGCGACCCGACCCTGTTCCTGATCGGGCTCCTCCCGCATCCCTCGGGTTCCCTCTCCCTGGCTGTAATGCTCTTCAGCTCTGGCAAACCCGGAGACGTCTTGCAAGCCATGAAAACCCTGGAGTCCTTCACAAAAGAAGACAGCTCGCAGGCGACTCTCGCCGAATCGGCGGCCTTTAAGGAACATGCTACCCTCACGCCGGAAAAGAATTTCTTCTTTCTGAACAGCTCTCTGCTGGTGGCCGGAGCCAAAAAAATCGTCCAGAAGTACGATAATGAATATGAGGCGCCCGAAAACCTGATGGAGGCCCTGATGTCGCCCGGCCGCCCCATGGTCATCTTTGACTCACTGGGTGTGGAAGCCTTTAAATCTTACAGCCTCACCTGGTGGATGGACCCCAACGGCGATGCTTGGGCCCAGGGCACATTGATCTGCCCCGAGGGTGAGCGCAGAGGGCTTTCGGGCATCCTCAACGCGTTGAAAAACGTCGATTGCTCGCCACTGCCAGAGACTCCGGCCGATAGTATGAACTTTGGCAAAGTCCAACTGGATTTATCCCTTCTCTGGAAAAACCTCGACACCGCTTCAACCCGGATCGTCGGCGGTATGAAGGCGGTGGCCGTCGGTGCCGCCCATGCTTTCCTGGCACTGGACCCTGAGATTGACCTCCAAAAAAACATCCTGGAAAACTTAACCGGTGAGATTGTCCTCTGGAAGAGCCCGCTAAGCCTCACAGAGGAGGGCCTCCCCAACAGTGAACAGCTCCTGCTCATCGGCGTCAAAGACTCCTACGCCTTGGGGCAGACTCTGGACCAGCTCTACCGCCTGGCCTATCGCGGCAAGGAAATTCCCCCGATCGAAAGCGAAATAGTGGCCAGGCAAAGGGTTTTCTCGGTTCCTCTCAACGAGCTCCTGGGCCAATCCCAAAATGACAGCGCGATCACTATCCCCGGTCCAGGGGGCGCAGAAATCAAGGTCCCGGCCTTCACCCTGAATGTTGCGATGGCAAAAGGTTACATGCTGATTGCGACGCAGAAGAGCGCGATTGAAAACTTTATCAATGCCGAGCCGGCGGAAAGTCTCCTGGCCAAACCCGGCGTTGCAGAGGCCATCCGGAAGACCGGCGGCTCCCATGCAGCCAGGTTCGCTTATATGGACTATGCAGCTCAACTGGAGGCGCTTCAACTGGTCTGGAAGGCGATCATCGCCCCAAGTCTGGCTGATAACCCCGACGTACCGCAGCAGCTTCTCACTGCGGTTGGGCTCTTGCCCGATGTTTCGCAAATCAAGAAGTACTGGGGCTTCGCCGTTTCTGCGGTGGAAGTCACGCCTGCCGGTCTGCAAATTAAATCTTGCAGTCCCTGGCCCAAAGGAATTGACACTCAACCCTGAACTGATAAATAATTGAATCACTGTTTGTGAATAGCTCTCTGGTGATGAAAATAGGGAATCCGACAATGCTTCGGCTTCTAACAGATAACCTGAACCAAATAGACAACCTGAAACTAAGTATATGAAAAAAACAGTCCTCCTGACAACCATCACAGCGGTTTCACTTTCCGTGACGCTGAATGTGGGTGCCGTCATAGCGCCCGAAACCATCCTGCCCGAAAGCACTCTCGCGGTCTTTACAGTACGCGACCTGCAGAAAGAATGCGCAGAAATCCAATCAAAACCGCTGGGACTCCTCCTCAAGGACCCCGCCATGAAGCCGTTCTGTGATTACGTCGGCGGCCAGATACTCGGCGCCATCAAAGGGCTCAATGACGAGCTCGGCAAGAAGAATATCAATCTCTCCGACTATCAGGATATCCTCAATGGCGGCGCAGCCCTTGCGCTGACCTCCTTCACTCTCACCCTGGGTGAAAACACGCTGGAAAATCTCTCCGTGCTGCCGCTCTTCATGGCTGAAATCAAAGGAGGCAGCGAGAAAATCAAAGCGACGCTCGACGACCTTCAAACCAAACTTGATACCTCTTTTGAATCCGAAGAAATCGCCGGCAATGAGTTCCGCCTCATCCCCGGAGCCTGCAATGAGGATGTCACGCTCTGGGTTGGCGCCAGCGGCTCAACCCTCTACGTGGCCGCTTCTCAAAACAGCGATGAAGACTACACCTATACGCGGGAGAGCCTGGGCAAGATTCTGAGTAAAACTACTGGAGAAAAACTCCTTGCAGAGTCTGAGTTCTTCACAAAACATAGCCGGATTACCCCGG
>JAGVTF010000309.1 GCA_019136955.1 Verrucomicrobiota bacterium | reverse complement strand
GTCGTGGTCTTTATTCCGGTTTATTTTCTGAGCAAAAGCCGCTGGGGCAGCGGTGAAAATCCAATGTAAGATGATATTGCCGTCGGGCTTCTATCCGCGTTTCCCCACGAGCCCCCTTTCAGTGCGCATATTTTTGAGGCGATGGGTTTCATAAAAGTTGCCAAATGGGCGTGAACCTGTTATCTTACCAATCGTTGAATGTGAGTGACTCTGTTTAATTTTAAGGAAAGAAGAAAAAATGAATACGATATTAGCGCAGATGCCTGAAGGTGGCTGGTTTTTGATTTTACTTGGATTGGGACTGGTCGTTGCGATTGTCCTGCTCTCCATTGTTCTCAAGTTCCTCAGTATCTGGATACGCGCCCTCTTTTCCGGAGCGCGCGTGACCTATGTGGAGCTGATGGCGCTCTGGCTGCGGAAGGTTCCCGTCGGCTACATCGTGGATAACCGCATCACCGCCGTCAAAGCGGGGCTGCAGGTGACGATTGATGATCTCTCCACGCACTATCTGGCCGGCGGCAATGTTGAAATGGTCGTGCTGGCGCTGATTGCAGCCAGGAAGGCTGGTATCCATCTTAACTTTGACCGTGGCTGCGCCATCGACCTGGCGACCAAGGGAACCGGCAAGACCGTACTGGATGCCGTCAAAACCTCCGTCAACCCGAAGGTGATCGATTGCCCCAGCGGGGCCCAGAGCCGCGCCTCCATTGATGGCGTCGCCAAGGATGGCATCGTGATCAAGGCGCGTGCGCGCGTGACGGTCCGGACCAATCTGGACCGCTTCGTCGGCGGTGCCACCGAAGAGACGATTATCGCCCGCGTGGGTGAAGGCATCGTCGCGACCATCGGGGCGGCCGGTACTTACAAAGAGGTGCTGGAGAACCCGGACCGCATCTCCAAGACGGTGCTTGATAAGGCTCTGGACAGCAACACCGCTTTTGAAATCCTCTCCATTGATATTGCCGACGTGGATGTGGGGGAAAACGTCGGCGCCAAGTTGCAGGCTGAGCAGGCCGAGGCCAGCAAGCTGATTGCCCAGGCGCAGGCGGAAGTCCGCCGCGCGGCAGCCGTCGCGCTGGAGCAGGAGATGCTTGCACGAACCCAGGAGATGCGCGCCAAGGTGATCGAGGCCGAAGCTCAGGTGCCGCTGGCCATGGCCGAGGCTTTCCGCTCCGGCAATCTCGGCATCATGGATTACTTCCGGATGAAGAATATTCAGGCCGATACGGGAATGCGCGAAAGTATCTCCCAGGGGACCAAGCCCGCGACCGACTCCCAACAGAAATCCAAGGGGCCAGGTAAATAAGGGCCGCTCCGGCGAATGAAGTAAAATGAACGAGACATTCCAATTGAGCACAGTTTTGGCGGCCGGTGGCGGGTTTGATTTCTTCACCCTGATCGGCGTGAGTGTCTTTTTCATTCTCAGCTTTTTAGCTCAAAAAGCCCAGCGTGCCGCGGATAAGAAGCGTCAGCAGGAAGAAAATGAGCTTGGTATGGACCGCAGCGCGCTGGATACAGAGGAGGCGGAGTTTCCTGACACGGAGACCGCCATGGAGGCGGAACCGGCAGCACCCCAGAAAGAAGACCTCTGGGGCAGCTTTGAAAGACAGTTGCGGGAGGTGCTGGGCGAGCCGCACCACCGCTCCAGCCGCTCCCGTCCCAAACCGCCTCCGGTGGAGCCGACCGTTGATTTAATGCAGGAAGAGCCTCCGCCAGCGCCTGAGCCGGAGCGGATTGAGCTGCCGCGCCGGCGTATGGATACTGCCGGGGGGACTCTGGCTCCGCGGACTCCCGTCCTGAAGCGGGATATTGCCGTGCGCAAAATCGCGGCGGCTCCCAAGGCTCGCGGGGTGGGGCAGGTGCGCAGCGACCTCAAGAGTGAGCTTGCCCAGCTCAAAGTAAGGGTTTCTGAGCATGTCAAGGGGCTCGGCGCTAAAGAGATGGAGATGCCGGTCGGCTCGGTCAGCGCCAGCCGGATGGAGGCGCGGGATTCCAGGGCCCATCGCCTGAGCCGGGAGCTGAAGTCTTCCCATGGTTTGCAGGATTACATCGTGATCTCTGCCATACTGGGGCCGCCCAAGGCGCTTTCCATGGAGAGTGACCTCTATGAAAAGTATTGAGTCTGCGCCTGCGCTTTCCACGTTTTCCAGGGCTTGGTTTCTTCTTTGGTTGTTACCTGCTGGCGCTTTCCTGGGGCTGGCCTTTGGCGGGAGCCCTCTTCTTTTGCTGCCGCTCTTCACCCTGGGGCTTCTGGCTTTTGGGGGTGCCTGTCTCTGGAGCGCTTCGGCCGGTGTCAGGAGTCGGGCTCAATTGCTCTGGCTCGGACTGGCGTTGACGCTGCTGGGGGATTACTTTCTGGTTTACAAGAACGCGCCGATCGCTTCGCTGAACTTCCTTTTGGGGATTGGCGGTTTCTCGCTGGCTCAAATCTACTGGCTTATTTTCTTATTGCGGCTGGGGCGTTTCAGTCGTTGGGTCGGGGTTCCTCTTTTCCTTTTTTACGGTGCCTTTTATGGTTTTGCGCTCTTCAATGCGTTTCCGGTCTCTCATGAGAACCCGCTGCGGATGATGGTCGCTCTCTATGCGGCGCTTTCCTGTATCAATGTGAGTCTGGCTGCCGGCTCGAGAGGGCTGGCAGGTTCGCGCTGGCTCTGTGCCGGACTGGGGCTGCTTCTTTTTTCTGATACGATGATTGCGCTGGGGCGCTTTATTTATGTGGGGGATGTCCTGTTTCTGGTCGGCCCCGCCTATCTGCTCTCACTGCTCTTCATCGCTGTCGGCGCTTCTCTTTTCACTTTGAAGATGGAGTACCCCCAGACCGAGGATGTATTGCCTCAACATTCTTAAGTATACCGTTATCCCTTTTTAAAAAATCTGTGCAAATCTGCGCAACCTGCGGTTCGTATTGCCTCAACATTCTTAAGCATCCCGTCAGGGATGCCATCTCATAGCCAGGGGTCTTCAGACCCCTGGTAAGCGTCCCCCCCCAACACCCTTACGACCCCGCAGGGGTCGTATCCTGTTACCTATTTAAAAATCTGTGTTTATTCGTGGTTCTTTACCAAAATCTTTTCTATTGGGCCTGTGGTTTTCTGAGGTCGGTATGTATGGCTGCGACCCCTGCGGGGTCGGGTGGGGATTTTTCTCTCATCCTTACCCGGGGTCTGAAGACCCCTGGCTATGGGCTTGGTATGCTCCGCATACCTTAGATTAGCTGCACTCAAGGGAAAAAATATCAGAAAATTTTCCGGCCAAAGGGGTTGACAGCCGTGACAAAGAGTTCTAACCTGCTCCCAATGAGTGCTCTTAAACTGAATTCTGCTACCGGCTTGTTCCGGAATTTTTGGCATCTTCTTTTGCTGGTGCCGGCGTTCCTTTTCACCGCCTATGTCCTGGTGGATTTGGTGTTTATTACCAGAGTCCCTCTTCCTGTTTCGTTTCCGATGCTGGGGTTTGTCGTCCTGGGCCTCCTCTGCATCAGGAATGCATTCGGCTGCGTGAGGTATTGGGCTTCGTTTCTGTGGTTGGGATTATTCTTGATGGCTGCTGCGACTTTTTGCTCTGCAAGTATTTCCTACCATCAGATATTCAATTGGCTGGCTTATATCCTGTTGTTTGTTTTCTTTTGGAATCTCGGACGTTTTGATCGGCGAGTGATTCTTCCTCTTCTCCTTTTCTGCGGAGCTTTCACCGGGGTGGTGTTTTATCGTGCGTTGGGTTCCTTTAATATATTCCTGGTGATAACCTCCGTTTGTTTTGGCGGTTTCCTGGCCCTTTACTGTCTTAGTGTATTTCTAGCTTTAAGTGCCAGAGAGTTACCCGGATTCCGCTGGCTTGTTTTGGGGCTTTCGCTCTCTCTCCTTACGATTATGGCGATACCGGTATTTTTGATCTATTTTACTGAATATATTGGCGGATGGTTTCTGGTTTACATAGCTGGTATCCACCTGCTTTCACTTCTCTGCATCGCTGTCGGCGCTTCTATTTTCACCTTGAAGATGGACCCCGCGAAATTGGAGGAGAGACTCCGGAAGGCCTCCCCGGCCAAAGAGGTTGAAAGTGCGGATCAAAAAGTTTAGCCTGAATCCAATGAATATTCTTAAATCATTTTTCCCCCCGGGCTACCCGCGAAATATCTGGCATCTTCTTTTGCTGATATCCGCGTTCTTTGCCACCGCATTCACCATAGTGGATTTGGTGCTTATTTCCGGGGAGACTTTTCCTATTTTGCTCTTGATGCTGGGGTTTGTTGTTTTGAGTAGCTTCTGTCTTTTGGAAGTTTCCGGGATCGTGAGGTACTGGGCTTTGTTCTTATGGTTGGGACTTTTTTTGCTGTTTACGGGAATTTTTTTTACTTTTGCGTATTCTATTACCTATCAGTTGTTCTTATTGCTGGGCAATATATTGCTGCTTGTTTTCTTTTGGAATTTCGGGCGTTTTGACCGGCGAATCCTCTCTCTTCTTTTCCTTATCTTTACCCCCCTTTCCGGAATAATGTTTCTTTCTGAAACGGCGCGGGATTCTACCGGGGTTCGACTTATGTCTGCGCTCACTATTGACTTTATCGTCTACTTTGTTTTTTACAGCCTTTTTGTGATTATGGCCGTGAATTCAATCAAGTTGCTCAAGTTGCCCGGATTCCGTTGTCTCTTTGCGGGGTTCTCGCTCTTTCTTTTTGCTTGGTTGGTGTCGCCGGTGGTCGATTACTTTTTTAAAAACAATATAGAACTGTTATTCCCTTTCTTGTTCACTCTTATCCTGATTTCTCAGGTTCTTGTGATTGTCGGTGCGTCTATTTTCACTTTGAAGATGGACCCTTTGGAGTTGGAGAAGAGACTCCGGAAGGCCACCCCGGCCAAAGAGGTTGACAGCGGTGTCCAAAACGCCTAGTCTGATCTTGCTCTTTGAAAGGGCAGCGAGTGCTGCCTACTGTGTGTGTGTCTCAATTGAATGCAGGGAACCCCGGTGAGAATCCGGGACGGTTGCGCCACTGTGAAAGCTACAAGCTCCTTGGGAAGCCACTGGTCACATGACTGGGAAGGCGGGAGCGAGGTTTGAAGCTGCAAGTCAGGATACCGGTTCAGTTGTGCTTGTCTGTTCCATTCTTCTCGCCAAAGAGAAGGGTGGAGCGCTTCTCCGCAAAAGAGATGGATGAGGCCTGTTTGTTCTGAACCGTGGGTGAACCCTCTTCAAAACAAAACTTCATTTGTGAAAGCCTTCTTTCGTGATTTGCCGTGAGAAGGCTTTTTCTTTTTTCTGAAAGTCTTCTTCATCGCCAGGCTCCATCGTTCTGATTGATAAAAAAATATAAAAAATCTGAAGATGAAGTTAGAAAAAATGAATTCTCTGTTCAAGCCTCTGGCGTTGCCGTTTACGGCGGCTCTCCTGGGGTGTGTGGTCGCGGCCCAGGGTTCCTCTTTTGGGCTTGACGACGTTACGTTCTGGACCGGCAGCGGCTCCCAGCGGGCCGTGTTGCTCATCGAGTGGAAATCACCCGAGGTGCTGAACAATACCGAGGTGCGCCCGCCGGCCATCGCGCAGACTCTGGCCTGGGGTTACCGCTGGGAAGGGGAGGCCACGGCGGCTGATCTTTTCAATGAGGTGGTCGCGGCCGATCCGCGACTCTTTGCCGTGCTTTCGGAGGATACCGGCTTTGGGGCGATGGTTCTCGGGCTGGGTTATGATCTGAATGCGAACCAGGTTTACGGGATTGAAACTCCGTTCGAGGCCTGGGCCTATTCTCCTCTGGAGAGCCTCACCGATGTCCGCCAGGGCGTCATTACCGGCACCTACGGCATGGCCGACGCGGCGCAATCCATGGACCCTGCCGATCTCTACTGGGGCGGCGTCTACGGTCCGGGCTGGGAGCTCTGGTGCGAGGCCGGCAGCGGCGGCGGCTTTGACGCGATGCCCGATACCGGCACCCGCTACTGGACGCCCGATGACCCGCTCATGCCCTGGAGCGGCACTCATGGCCAGTGGGATTATGCGGCGCTGGGTCTGAGCGGAACGACGCTCTCCGATGGCTCCTGGATTGCGCTGACCATTGCCGCCGGCGGTCTGGACTATGCGAACCCGGAAGAACCGGGCACCATCGCTTATAATTGGCATAAGAGCGCCCCCACGGCTCGGGTGATTGCCGCCGATACTCCTGCAAGCCCTTATCCGACGGAGATTGCCGAGGCGCTGCCCCCCTTCCACCGCTCGCCGCTCTATGCGGAGCCGCTGGCCGTCCTGGGCGAACCAACCACGATGGCGCAGAACCTCTCCTTCTTTGGCGCGCCGGATCCCTTCCGCGTCAAGCTGGTGGAGCCGGCCTATAACCTGGACCTGGATGGAAATAAAACCCTGCTGACTCTGGAAGAAGATTCCGGGGAGGCCGGCACGGTTTATGGCTCGGTCACGGTCAAGTTTGAGCGTCCGGTCCATGACGACCCGGCCAATCCCTACGGGATCGATTTTCTGGTTTTCGGCAATACGTTCTATGTGGGCAGTGGGTTCGTCAGCGATACGACCGATATGAGGAGTTACTATTTGACCGGCGGAGCTTTCGCCGAGCCGATGAAGGTATCGGTCAGCCCCGATGGCGAACGCTGGTATACTTACGAAGAGGGGCCCTATTGCGATGCGACCTTCCCGACCCACGGCTTCCATTGGGATTCTGAGCTCTTTGAGCGGACCGGCAACGGCTGGAGCAAGAGGAAGATGGACTTCACCAGGCCCGTGAACCCTGTTCTGGACAGTGTGTTCGGTGCGGCGGGTAGCCAGCTCTCGGCTGCCGAGGCGATTCAACTCTATGCGGGCAGCGGCGGCGGTACCGGTTTTGACCTGGCGGAATCGGGCTTCGACGCGATTCAATACATACGGGTGGAGGCTTCCGACGGATTCTCGAGCGGTGAGATCGATGCCTTCTCGGCGGTGCGTCCGGCCCTCATGGGCGAGCCGTTGAGCCTGGCGCCGGCCAATATCGGCAGCGACCCCACGCATGGCTTTGCGGAGCTGTTCTTCCAGAACCCGGCACGCCCGGCGGAGACGCTGCTCAAACTGCGCTTTAGCGAGCTGAACCGGACGGCGCTGGTCAGCCCCGAGATTCTCCGCTCCGATGAAGAGGCGCTCCGTTCTCTGCCGGTCGAGCCGTTGCAGGCGATTGGCCTGGATGTGAAGGCGCTCGGCGGGCTGGAGGATTTAAAGCTCCAGTTCAATGCGGAGCTTCTGCTCAATTGCGCCTCTCTTTATGGAGGCAGCGGCGCCGATCTCGAGCTCTGGAGCTATGAGGAGGGGGCCTGGCAGAGTAAACCTTTCCACTTCAATCCGGCCAATGGAGAGCTCTCCCTCTCGGAGGTTACCGGCTCGCTCATGCTGGCTTTGGCGCGGATGGAGACCCCGGCTCTCGCGGTCACGGTTTCCGGCGGCAAGCTCCTCTTCAGCTTCAGACCGCTGCCGGGTCGGCTCCATATTCTGGAGCGGGCTTCTGAGCTGGGCCAAGAGGCCGGCTGGGAGAGTATCAGCAGCTTTGTGGCGGAGGACTCTACCCCCGTCACTCTGGAAGAGCAATTGGAGACGGCTGCCAAAGCCTTCTTCTATCGTCTGAGGATTTCGCAGGAGTAACGCCTTGGAACCGGAGCGACTCAGAAAACGACACTTTGGCCCGGGGGGGTATCTCCCCTCGGGCGGAGGTTTCACGCTCATTGAGCTCCTGGTCGTCATTGCGGTGATCGCCATCCTGGCCTCCCTGTTACTGCCGGCCCTGAGCCGCGCCAAAGAGAAATCCCGGTCGATCAATTGCCTCAATAATCTCCGACAGATGGTCATTGCCGCTCATGTCTATACGGTGGATTCCGAGGATTTTTACCCGATCGCCTACTATTCGGAGTTTAGCCAGGGGCGCTACGTTTCCGTGGCGTGGGATTTGACCACGAGCTATACCGGTGCGGAGCCGTCTGTACGGCCGGGGCTGCTATGGCAGGGGCAGGGAGCGGCGCAGATTCAGCAATGCCCCTCTTTCCGAGGTGCCGCCAACTGGGCGGTCGATCCTTTTACCGGCTACAATTATAACACGAGCTACATCGGCCACGGGGAAGGGGAGAGCGTCCCCGAGCCGGCCCGAGTTGCCGCTGTCCGCCGGCCATTGGGGACGCTTCTCTTTGGCGATGGGGAGTACTCCGGCGGCGCCAATAAATTCATGCGCGCTCCCTGGCCCAATCCGGGCGACGCCTCTTTCCGGGGCCGCTGGTCCGGCACTCAGGGCTTTCGCCACCAGCGCCGCAGCAATGCCGCCTTTTGTGACGGCCATGCACGCTCTTTGCAGGAGCGCTTCCTGGATAACAAAGACGGTGCCGAAAACGTCGCTTCGGGCACCGGCTTTCTTTCGCGGGATAACTCGCTCTACGATCTGGAGTGAATCCCCCGTGCTTTCCTATTGGTGAAAACTCTTGGAGATGAACTCCAGGACCGTCGGCAGCGCGCTGCGCCAGTAATCCCAGGTGTGGCCGCCATCGCGCACGCGGTACTCATGCGGGATCTGCTGCTTGCGCATCGCGATGTGTATCAGCGCATTGCCTTCATAGAGGAAGTCGTCGTCGCCGCAATCGATATACCAGCGGACTGAGGACCAGGCGCGCTTCTGCTCGTCGGTGGCGTTATTGATTTGCCAGTGTGGGTTGAGGCTGCGCAGGTGCTGGAGCGTCTTTTCCGGGTCCAGCGAGGGGTCGCGCTCAATCATCTGCTTTACGGTCGCTTCATCATCGGAACTCCTCAGGGCGGCGCTCAGGGGGCAGGCTGCGGCGAAGAGCTCCGGCCGGTGCAGGGCATAGAGGAAGCTGCCGCCGCCGCCCATAGAGAGCCCCGCCACGGCGCGATAGCGCTTTTCGGTGCGGACTCTGTACTGCTTTTCAATGAAGGGGATGAGCTCCTCGAAGAAGAAGTCTTCATAGCGGAATTCACCTTTGAGGTCGTTGAAGTAGCCGCGCCGGCCGGTATTGGCATCCGGCATCACGATGATCATCGGCGTTGCTTTGCCTTCGTTGATCGCTTTATCGGCGATGTGCAGCACTTCGCCAAACTGCACCCAGCCGGTGTGGTCATCGCCGCCGCCATGGAGCAGGTAGAGGACCGGATACTTGCGGTTTGAGGTCTGGTAATCGGGCGGCAGATAAATCGCGAAATTGCGGGGCATGTCGAGGATTTCGCTTCTCAGGAAGAGGTCCTCCCTGACCGTGCCGGTCTGTGCCGATGCGAGGGGCGCCAGCGCAATCGCCGCCGCCACACTGAGTAGAAGAATTAGTTTTTTCATAAAATTTCTCTCTTGTAATATTGATTCAAAACAACCTCATTCTACCCCACCCCCACCAAAAGTAAACAAGATTAAGCATCCCGTAGGGATGCCATCCCATAGCCAGGGGTCTTCAGACCCCTGGTACGCACCCCCAAAAACAAGAAACGCGACCCCTGCGGGGTCGGGTGGGGAGATTATTATCATTCTGACCAGGGGTCTGTGACCCCTGGCTATAAGCTTGGTATGCTCCGCATACCTGATGTTTGATACGACCTCGCCGGGGTGCAAGGTTTGGATTCATCTTTGGGAAAGGGGGGGAATAAAAATGGCTCCAGAAGTAGGACTCGAACCTACAACCGATCGGTTAACAGCCGATTGCTCTACCATTGAGCTATTCTGGAACCAGGACCAGGCGCCCTTTTGAGCGCTAATGGGTAACCATTCTACTCCACTCTTTCTTTTTTGCAATACAAAACAGGAAAAATCTACGCAAAACTCTCTGCCATGTTTTGGGCGATTCATTGACGGGAGCGGAGCCCTTTATTTTGCAGGCTGGGGTTTAGAGGCTCCTTGCCAGTGCGGGGCGGTTTGTGGTAGAATTTTCAGCCAGGTATGGAAATCAGGAATGTGAATGAAGTGCCGGCCTTTATTACGAAGGATGGCTCCGAGATTCGGGAGATACTGGCTTACCGCAACTCGGCGCTTGCCGCCCAGAGTCTGGCCCAGGCGACGGTTTATCCGGGTAAATCCACCCAGGAGCATCACCATCCCGAGAGCGAGGAGATTTATTACATTCTGAAGGGGAAAGGAAGAATCCGCGTCAACGGAGAAAGCCGCGATATCGGCCCCGGAGACGCCATCGGGATGCTGCCGGGCGATGCCCACAAGATATGGAATACGGGTGAGGAGCCGCTCCAGTTCCTCTGCTGCTGCACGCCTCCTTATGAACATGCCGATACTATCCTGAGCAAAGAGGAGAAGAACTTATGAATGAAACCATTGTTACAAAAAAGAATTACGCCCAGAGTCCATTGAAGGCTTGGGCCGGATGGCTGGCGGCGGTTTGCCTCCTTTTTTTATTTTCGCAGGGGGTGCAGGCGCAGATGCCTGAGCCTCCGGGCCAGGTGAAGGCCGGAGAGAAGCCGGTGCACGAGGCGTATCTCTTCGCCCACATGAAGCAGGGCGATTACTGGCGGCTCTACTACAGCGTCAGCCGCGATGGCCTGCACTGGGAGGAGCTCAACGGGGGCAAACGGGTCTTTGAGGATTACCGAGGCCATGCCGATATCTGCCGCGGCCACGATGGACGCTACTATCTGGTCGGCAACCGGGGCGATGACCAGCCCGATATCAATTTCTGGGTTTCGGAGGATTTGATCCGCTGGGAGAAACAGGGCGATTACGTGCCGGAACTCGAAACCATCCCCGATTATCCGCGCGTGATGAAGCGCATCGGCGCCCCCAAACTCTATTTTGACAGGGAGAGCCGGCAGTATCTCCTCACCTGGCATACGACTCATGACTTGGGAGAGACCGACCTGCCCGAACCGTACTGGGCCGGCCAGCGGACGATTTACGCGCTGAGCAAAGACCTGAAGAGCTTCTCCAAACCGCCCCGCAAGCTCTTCGACTGGCCGGAAATCGCGACCATTGACACCATTATCCGCAAGGTGGGGGAGCGCTACTATGCGATTGTGAAGGATGAACGCTACCCGACTCTGGATTGGCCGAGCGGTAAAACCATCCGGATTGCCAGCTCCGCTTCCCTGACCGGTTCTTATGAGAAGCTCGGGCCGCCGCTCACTCCCAGCTTCCGCGAGGCGCCGACGCTGATCCCCTCTCCCGATGGCAAGGCGTGGTATCTCTACTATGAGCAATACCCGGGGGTCTCTTATGGGCTTTCGGTGGCGGAGGCTCTGGAGGGGCCGTGGATGCAGGTGGCCGGGATGCAGCGCCCTGACTGGGATAAATATAGCCTGCCTGCCGGAGTGCGCCACGGCTGCATGATCCCCATTACGCTCAAAGAATATGAGAAGCTGCGCGAGGCGTTCAAAGGGGAGACCGGAGAAAAGTAGCTGAAAAATCTCTTTTTTTTGAAATTTCAGGCAGGTGTAATCCGCTTTAAAAAAGCGGGTTGTATCTGTTTTTTACAGAGCGTTTAAGGGGAATTAGGGGTTGTCCTATCGGCAAAGGGAGGCTAAACTCTAATTGGTATGAGTTATAACAGAAGAAATTTCATTAAGGCTGCAGCCGGTGTGGCGGCAGGCGCATTGGCGACTCCTTATGTTGTTACCAGCTCCAAAGCTCAGAGCGTTGGTGGCAATGGAGGCAAACCGCTTAAGATTATTCAGTTTGTCTCTGATGGTACCAGCAACTCCATGGTGGCTATTTCGGATGTTTTCTCCCGGATGGTTCGCGGCCGCGGCCTTTGCTGGCTGGCGATGAGCAGAGATGA
>JAGVTF010000230.1 GCA_019136955.1 Verrucomicrobiota bacterium | reverse complement strand
GTTGGGAGTGAATCCCTCCTGCCGTATTGGCATTTTAAATGATAATTGGGGAAAAACCTTATTATATCTAATTTTCTCTCCAGGAAGAACCTATCAGCTTCAAAAGGCTTATCCTCTGAGTGAAGGCTTCAAACCTTATCCCATGGCCCCTTTCGGAGATGAAATTTTCATGGCCCCTGATGACTCCATATCCGACAGCTTGCAGCAGATTGGCTTGGAAATTGACATCACGGAAGAATATCAAACGGAGAAAGCTGCCCTCTGGCGAATGATAAGATTGAAATAGCGTCACACGTCGGCACATACCGGCGTAAAAACGAGAGGTAATCGAGAGTGGAGTAAAGCCCGCTCCAGTTCAAAAAGGCGGCGTAGCGATACCCCGCCTTTTTTGTACCGCTTTTGTATAGGGCTTCTCCAGGGATGGCAGGAGCCTACTTTCCATTAAGGAGATGTTTTACAAAAAACTCCTCCCGCTTGCGGGCCGCATAGGGGAGCTCTCCGGCTCCGTGGTTGGCACCGGGGATGACCAGCATCTCGAAGTCTTTGTTCGCCCGGATCAAGGCATTGACCACCTGCATCGTCGAGGCCGGATCGACGTTCGTATCGAGCTCGCCCACCGTCAGGAAGAGTTTGCCCGTGAGCCGGTGCGCCTGGGTTACGTTGGATTGCTCGGCATATTCGGGGCCAACCGGCCAGCCCATCCAGGCCTCGTTCCACCAGATTTTATCCATCCGATTATCGTGGCAGCCGCAATCCGAAACCGCCACTTTGTAGAAATCGCCAAAGGCCAGCAGCGCCCGCGTGGAGCTCTGGCCGCCGGCACTGCCGCCGTAAATCCCGACCCGCTCCGTATCCATATAGGGATATTTTTCCGCAGCCGCTTTGATCCAGAGAATGCGGTCCGGGAACCCTGAATCGCCCAGATTTTTCCAGCAGACGTCGTGGAATTTCTTGCCGCGGTGGTTCGTCCCCATCCCGTCGAGCTGAACGCCGATGAAACCGAGCTCCGCCATTTTCTGGAGCCTGGTCTCCGGCCCGAACGCTTTGGGAGCGAATGCGCCATGAGGCCCGGCATAGATTTCTTCAAGAATGGGATAGCTTTTGGCGGGATCAAAATGGCTGGGGCGGATAATCACTCCGTAAATATCGGTTTGGCCGTCGCGGCCCTTGGCGACAAAGCGCTCCGGCGCAATCCAGCCGGCCGTCAGCAGCTCAGAGGCATCCGCGCGCTCGAGCTCACACATAAGCGCGCCATCGGAAGAGCGCCTCAGCTCCGTCACCGGCGCCATATCGACGCGCGAATAGCGGTCCAGAAACCACTCGCCATCGGGGGAGAACTCCACCGTGTGCGTGCCGTCGCCCTGCGTCAGGCGGGTCAGCCCCGTGCCGTCATAGTTGACCCGCAGGAGATGCAGGTAGTAGGGGTCCTGCTCCGGATAGACGCCACCGGCCCAGAACCAGAGCTGCCGCGATGAGTCATCCGCCTTCTCAATCTTCCGCACCACCCACGGGCCGGAGGTGATTTGCGCTTTCACCTCTCCGCTCCCCAAATCGTAGAGATAGAGGTGATTCCAGCCGTCGCGCTCGCTCATCCAGAGCAGCTCGGAGGTTTCAAAAAGCGGGCGCAGCCACGTTTTATTGGAGTAATCGATGAAGGTTTGCGAAGTCTCTTCAAGCACCGTGCGCACCTTGCCCGTCTCAGCCTCAATCCCCAGGAGGCTCAGCCTCTGATGCCCGCGCTGATTATAGAGGTAGTAGAATTCCCGCGAATCGGGGCTCCAGCGAAATTCGGAAATATCCCACGGGTTACTCTGCAGCTCCTCCGAAACGGGTATCTCCTCTTTGCACTCCACCGAAAAAAGCCTGGGGCGTTTGTAGGGGAGCTCGTCGCCCGGCTTCACATAGGTGTGCCTGTGGAGCTTGGGCTGGAGTTGATCGCCGGGTGAAGATTCCACCATGTAAATCTCGCGCTCCGTCACCTTGCGGATTTTGAGCGCGATGAAATACCTGCCGTCCGGTGACCAGAAAATCGGCCGCTCATACCCGTCCTGTTCCGTTCCATCCCGAGTCAGCGCCACCGTTTCGCCCGTGTCGCGCTCCAGCAGGTAGAGGTTGTGGTCGCGCAAATCGACGCTCCACTCTCCATTGGGCGAGCTTGCCCCGAATTGTGAAGAACGCCTGCCGACGCTCTGGGGGCGCGCGCTCCTGGACTGAGGCTGACGCGCCGCCGCTTCCAGGGTCACTTTTATCTTCTCCTCGGTAAAGCGGAAGTAATCGCCATCGGTCTGCGCCTCCAGAATCGCCAGCGTCCGCCCCTCCGGGTCGCTCACCTTCCAGACATGCCCGGCATAGGTATGCTGCTGATGCTCTGCGCCGGGTCGGAGCGTCGCATACACCTGTTCACCCCCCTCGCCATTGATCCAGGTGAGAGTGAGCGGCTGACCCGACTCGTTTATGAAGGTGAGGAAAAGGGAGTCGCCCAAAGAACGGGAGCGCTTCATTTGCAGCGGGAAAGGTTGCGCGGCGTCGCCCTCCGAGGGCTCTTGCCGGTTGATCGTATAGTCGTTCAAATCGCACTGCCAGCGCTCTCTGCCCAGCCGGAAGCTGCAGCGGCTCCCCGTCTCGTCAAAATCAACCTGCTCCAGACCCAGCTTTTCGGGGTCAAATTCACGCTCGAACTTCTCACCCAGGCTTTGGGCCAGCCGCGCCGCATCGAAGGCCGAACGCCGCTCACCTTTGGCCGCATCCACGAAAATATATTCGCTTTTCCCATCGGCCAACCGGTTCATATACCAGAAGGTAGAACCCTTCCACTTCGGCTG
>JAGVTF010000013.1 GCA_019136955.1 Verrucomicrobiota bacterium | reverse complement strand
AAAAAGACAAGCTAAACAAATGGCTAAAGCCAAAAGCTTAGCCAGAGGTTTAAAAGTTGTTTCCCTTGAATACACATTCATCATGCGTTAAAAGATACAGCACTCTTTCCCCAATTGCCAGAGTAAACAGGAGGCAAGACTTTTTAAACATCCATTGTTCAGACTTTTATTTGCCGCTCAATTTCGGTTTGTCGAAAGTACTCTGGATTGCAATTCCAGAGCTCTCGGATTATTGGGAGATAGCCTAAGGGCAGCCTCAATCTGGTTTAAAGCATTGTGAGTTTCTCGTCGGGAAAGGTAAATATCAGCCAGCTCTAGTCGAATCTCCAAAAGAGAAGAGGATTTTTCAATGCAGGCAGTTAAAACCTCTATAGCACTCTCATCTCGCTTTTGCTTTCGATACAGACCTGCAAGCTTTACAGCAGCTTCCCCGAAACTGGGCTCTAACTCCAGAGCCTGACGATAGAAGCTTTCTGCAGAATGAACCTTATTTAACTGCTGAGAGATATCGCCAGCCAAAGTAAGCGCTGCTGGAGAATCATAGAGAGAGTTAAAAGCTCTTTTTATATGTAACCATGCTCCTTTAGGGTCGTTACCAAATATGAGCTTCAGCCTTGCGGCCTTGAAGAGAGCCTCAGATAAAAGGGGGTTAAAGCTCAAAACATATTCATATTGACGAAGAGCATTTTCGAAATCCCCCTTTTTCTCTAAAACACTTCCCAAAACCATCTCAGCTTGAGTGTGCCTTGGGTGGAACATTCGCACCTGGGTGATTTGTTCTATGGCACCGTCAAAGTCACCGACGGAGTCTGAAAGCTGAGCCAGGTAAACGCGCAGTTCAAAGTCCTCAGGTCTCTGGAGCAGCGCCCTTTTGGTTTCCTGTAAAGCCGAGTGAATCGCTCCAGATTTGGCATTGGCACGCAGACTGTTTAACCGTTTCTCCAGTTGCAGGCTGCGAGCCTCCTGGTAAGCTTGTGATCTAAAGGGCTCTTCCCTAAAGCGCCTTTTCATCTCTTCCCATAAAAGATATTCGCTATGAGGGTTGTGGCCTAAAAGAAAAGAAGCTTCCTTTGAATCAATTGGTTGCTGAGCGTCCTTCGTGTCGACTAAACCTTCTAAGGCAGTGTAGAGATTGCTGGCAACCTGGTAATTTCCATCCCAGGTAAAATGAACATGCTCCAGCAAAGTTTTCTCACCTATCAGCCCCATGGGGGAATCTGCTGCCAAAATCTGTGCCAAGTCCAAAAGTTTTACACCTTTTTTTTCCGCAGAACCTCGAATGATGGAATTCAAAATCGAATCAGTTCGAAAGCGAACGGTGTCCAAATCCCTGGCTTTAAGATAATGGCTTTTAGATTCAGGCAGATTTCCTGCTGCTTCAAGAACACGGGCAAGGCGGAAATGTATTTCTGCATAAGAGTTATCTATCTGCAAGGCTTTGGCGTAATGAGTGGCTGCAGTTGCAAAGTCAGCCCTTTCTTCACAAGCAATACCTGCGTCAAACTCTTTCCTCCATTGGGCGAACTCTTCTGGACTCAAGGCAGGATTGTTCAGTGAACCAAAGGGGGGAAAATCATGCTCATTAACGGCAACGGTACACAGAAGCATCTGAGCGCCGCAATGATTGCCTTCTTTTAGAATGACATCCAGGTTGGCTTGAAAGTTTTTATGAACTTGCTTAAGTTGTCGATCATTCCAAGGTACCTGCTTTTCCAAAAACATCTGCATCCCTTCCCAGCGTCTTGGCATTTCAGCTGAGGAAAACCGACCCCAAATTCTGAACAACAACTGCCCCGTAAAGGTGCGTTTGAGTAAAATAGTGGTGCGCACCATCCAGAGAGGTGGAGTTTGAGAGCTGAAAATAGTGCTCGCTCCATAAGGGCCCACAACTTCGTTGTTGCCCATGTAGAGAATCCAGTAGTCCGCTTTTGCTCCTGCTGCGCAGCGGGCAATCTCCCGTATCACATGACTGTTAATAGCGGTTATGGAAAGATTTACCACTTCGATTTTTCTTTCAGGGAAACGTTTTTCGAGCATTACTTGCAGAATCCGGCTAAAACCAAATGAAGGCTCAGGGTCACCCAGTGCTGCCGACTCTCCCAAAACAAAGATTCTTAAAGTATCCGGAGATTTTTGAACTGGAAACGAAAAACCATGCACTCCACGCTCCAAGCCCTTTGGGAAAAAAAGAGATGTGTAAAGATTGTTTTCGACCCAGACAGGCCCCCACTTTTCAGTCTGTTCTTTCAGAAAAAAATTGGGTGAAATCCCTGCAGAAGTCAAACGAAGAAAACACTCGAATATAAGAATTAAAACCAGGGGAAGCAGAAGAGAAAGCACCCGAAAGCCCCATTTTTTGAGAGGAGACAATGAGCGTCCTTGGGTGAAACCAGATGCAGAGCCCGCGAGTACATTCGGCTCCTGCCTGGAGTACTCTTTCTTTTGCTTTCTGCTCTTTTTCACGCTTCTTTACTATTCCTTCTCAGGAATCAGAGATGGTTGAGAAGTTGCTGGTTGTGACTCAAATTCATATATACGGATATTACGAATAGCGACTTCTCCCTCACCTCTACTGAGCTCCTGAAAACCCAAATGCCCTTTGCGAGGTCGCTGGCTTAGTGGAAGACCTCTTTCGAGTATGGTTTTTTCCTTAGCCAAATCAGCTTTTACAACGGTTTCTCCATTGAAGACGATACAGATTGTGTCTCCTACGCAGGTAATTTGATACT
The DNA here is from genome assembly GCA_019136955.1 of Verrucomicrobiota bacterium. Classification (GTDB taxonomy): domain Bacteria; phylum Verrucomicrobiota; class Verrucomicrobiia; order Limisphaerales; family UBA1412; genus UBA1412. The sequence goes on along the minus strand of JAGVTF010000013.1, from coordinate 128 downwards.
TGTTCCATTGTCCTGGGCGGTACATATAGATTCGTGGAGTGATCGCCTTATAGACGCTCCCTGCTAGCTCATGAGGTTCATAAGTGTAGCCATAGTCTGTATAGTAACGGGGATCGCACATCTGAATC
>JAGVTF010000067.1 GCA_019136955.1 Verrucomicrobiota bacterium | reverse complement strand
GAGAGTCAATGAACTGATGGAGGTTCTGCTGAATGTCTGATCCTGCTGTATCCGTACTGGCCAGGCTCAAAAACAAAGCATCTGAGAGCGGCAGAAGTTATCAGCTTTGCTTGCAGTTATTTTAGTTATCGATAGAAGGGGAGCCGGAGATGGCTCCCTTTCCGTTTGTATGCCTGGCAGGGCAGCAAAAAATGTAAAAAAAGTATTTGAGGAGTTGACAAGTGACGACAAGTTGTCGTATATTTCTTTTCAGTACGACACTTTGTCGTATTTTAGCCGGTCGCATACCATAAGCGGCTGGATAAAACAGTGCATGACATATATGGAAAATAGTATGAATAACTTGAATCTATTTCGCAAAGTGGGGTTCCTCTCTTCTTCTCTGAAGGGGATTGCCCTCCTGGTGGCCTGGGGTCTTGTTTTACCTTCAGGTTTTGGTGCAACGGCTGAAGCGCCACAGAGTGAATCTGAGGCAAAGCCGCAGAAGCAACAGATCGAGCAGAAGGTTGAGCTCAAATCTCAATCCTTGCCCGATGGTAAAGTGGAGACCCGCATCTGGGCTCAATCTTTGCCCGATGGTAAAGTGGAGACCCGCATCTGGGTCAATGGCAAAGAGGTTCGGCCGGATTCCAGGAATGGCGTCATTTCGTTCCAAATCGGTAGCGATTCAGAGGAATGTGCCGAGTGTACGGAGAGTGCCGAAGCCAAAAGCCGGCGGGCAGAAGCGGTGATTGAGCAGGTGGAGTCTGCCCTGCGCTCGGCGGGGGTGGAATCGGGTTCGCTTTTGGAAGGGCTCAAGAAGACTCTGAAAGAGTACTTTGAGAAGCTGCTTGCGGAGGCTGATTCTCAGTCAAATATCAGCATTGCCCGCAATATCCGGGTTGAGAAGGATGGCGAATCACCGAAGGAGACCCCAAAGCCGCCAGCAGGCGAGAAGTTTTTGGACGGCGATTCCTGGAAGTCTCAGTGGAAAGCGTTCAGCGAGGCTCTTCCCGAGCATGAACAGGCTCTGAAGGATGTTCAGAAGGTTCAGGAGCAGGCGAAGCGGATGCTTGAGAAGATGGGCCACGGGCCGTTCACCAATTGGCCGGCGATTGCTCCGGATATGGGTCAGTTCCGCAAGGCGGCTCCGCTGAGCAAAATGGAAGCGCGGCTGGAGCAGTTGGAAAAGAGGCTCAAATCTCTGGAGAACCCTCCGGCGATGGAGGCATCCGGAGCGGCTCCCCCCGCAATAGAGCAATTGCGGCGTGTGGCGCGCAGGATTCAGAATCAGGTGGCCTCCCAGAACATGACGGCTGAGGAGGGACTGGAGCGACTTCTGCGGCGTGTTTTGAGTCCGCAGCAATCCGGAAAAGAGGAACCCCAGAGCATGGAGTAATCACTCCGTCAAATGAACGTAAAGCCCTTTACCCTTTGGGAGTGAAGGGCTTTCTGAATTGGGAGAAAAGAGATATTTGACAAATTCGACAAGTTGTCGTAATTTAGGAATCAAGTGTAACCCGAGCAGTGGCTCGGCCAGGAGAGCTACCCTATAACGAGCTCCCGCAGAGAAGAATAGAGAATGAGCGATAAGAGATATTCCACATTGGCCAATGCAGAGCTGAGCATTATGGAGCTTCTCTGGAAAGAGAGCCCGTTGACAGCGAGGCAGATACGAGAAGAGCTTTACCCTGATGCACGGACGGCCCAGCACGGGACGGTACAGCGGCTTTTACAGCGGCTTGAAGAGAAGGGGTTCGTGGCGCGGGATACAAGCGAGCCGGTTCTGCTCTTTTCGCCGCAAATTTCCCGTGTGGAGCATGCAGGAGCGCAGATGGAGTCGCTGGCTGAGAAACTGACGGAGGGTTCACTGGCGCCTCTCATTACGCACTTTGTGGAGGAGCGGAAGATATCAAGGGAGGAAATCCGGCGCTTGAGGCTTTTGCTCAATGAACTGGATAAAGGGGAGGCTGAGAAATGAGTGCTTTTTTCCAGATTGTAGCGAGCAATCTCGTTTTCGCCACGGTGCTGGCGCTGGCGGCACTGGTGGTGGAGCGATTCATGAGGCGTCCGGCTTTGGCGCATCTGCTTTGGCTGGTGGTGTTTGTGAAACTGCTCAGCCCGCCATTGATTTCGTTCGGTGCGGGGGATATCCCTTTTCTGGGGGGATATTTCACATCGTTTTTTGCGACGGAGCAGATGCTACCTGTTCCGGAGGGGTGGAGCCAGGCTACTCCAGATACGCTGCTGATGGCGAGCGCTCCGGCAGCTTCGGCAGGGCAGTTGGCGCAGCTTTGGGGGAGGCTGGAGAGTCCACTTTTTGTGATTTGGTTTTGTGGCAGCGGGATGCTGGTGGCCGTATCGCTGATTCGTGCTTATCGTTTTAACCGTTGGATCACGGAGGGGTTCAGCGAGGTTCCCCAGGAGGTGGAGCCGCTTTTCCGTGAACTGGCCAGCCGGATGGGAATTACCGCCAGGCGTGTTCCGGTGCTGCGGGTCTCCAGTGCAGAGCTCTCGCCGCTTGTTTGGTGGATGGGTGGTCGGGTGAGTATTGTTTTGCCGCGGAGCCTCCTGGAGAGCCTCTCATTGCAGGAGCTCAAATGGGTGCTGGGTCATGAGCTGGCGCATGTTCAGCGGAAGGATTACCAGGTGCGCTGGCTCGAGTGGCTGGCGTGTATCGCCTTCTGGTGGAATCCGCTTGTCTGGTGGGGGCGTCGGCATTTGAGGTTGAACGAGGAGATTTGCTGCGATGCGCTGGTTCTGGAGCGCCTTGAGGGGCGGCCCTACGACTATGCGCAATCGCTATTGAATGCGGTGGAGCGGCTCTCGCCGAGTACGTCCGGTTGTGCGCCACTGGTGGCAAGCCAGGTGAATAGTGGC
>JAGVTF010000266.1 GCA_019136955.1 Verrucomicrobiota bacterium | reverse complement strand
GAAGTTATGAGACTTCCGGAGATGCGCGGGGAGTCTTTTTCCTGGGGAAGTATGCTTTTGTGGCAGATGGACGCTCGGGGGTGAGGGTCTATGAATCCAAGGTGCGCGAGCTTGTCACTCCTGAATAGGCAAGCCGAGTGACCCAAAGAGAAAATGAAATATGTGTAGGTTTTCAGCTTTTTGCCTCTTGGGACTGTTGGTCCTTGTAGTGAGTTCCTGTAATATGGATAAGGATTACTCAATGAGGAGTGGCAGCTATGAGGCTGCTAATCTTAAGGCTCTCTATTACCTGGACATTACCATTTATAAAGAAGGGAGTCTGAGCCCCAAGTTTTATCTGGGCGAAGTGAAGCTGCTCAAGGGAGATTACCGAGCAGTCCTGAAAATGGATAACCCTACTTTTTCTGAAGACTTGCTGGTGCAGTTGTTGGATGAAAAGAGAGAGCTGTTGAGTGAACATGAAATGAACTTTTGGCAACGGCCAGCCGATAATGACCCAAAAGTGAACTTTCTGGTGCTGACAAAAGGGGCCAAACGTAAAAGGCTTACTGTGGAGCGGGTGGTTGTGCCTTATGACAGACGGATTGCCTGGATTAAGCTCAAAAAGCAATATATCCGGTTCGATCAGGAGCAGGTCAGGCAGCAACTCCCTTCTTATTAATCAGTGGCCAAAAGGAGAAGTACTGTTTTTATTCGAAGCGCAAAGCTTGAATGGGGTCCAGCTTGGCAGCTCTCAGGGCAGGGTAGAGGCCGGCGATAAGCCCAATGATAACAGCGAAGATCATCGAAAAAATGAGTGCATCAGGTTTGATAATTGGGGCATTACTGGTTGAGACGTTTTTGATAATATAGACCAAGCCGTAAGAGCTGGCGACTCCCATAAGACCTCCCAGCGTGGCCAGGACGATGCTTTCAATCATGATTTGGATGAAAACGGCTGCATCAGTAGCGCCCATAGCCTTGCGAAGACCGATTTCACGGATGCGCTCGCTAATGGAGGCTAGCATGATATTCATTACGCCAATACCGCCTACGACCAGGGCAATGATAGCGATGAGAGTGCCTGAGATTCTCGTGTTTTTAATGGATTGCTCAATGGTCTCAGATTGAGTCTCCTGTGTGCTAAACGTAAAGTCCTCAATACCATTATGTGTGATCATCAAGATATTACGAGCTTGCTGGAGGGCAGCGTCAAACTGTTCATAGTCTTTAATCTGAATATTAATATCATCAATTTTAAGAGAGTTTTCTGCCATACGGAAACGGACGAGGGCCGTTTTTAAAGGGATGTAAATGGTTGCATTTTTGCGGTCAAAGGCCCAGCCGCCGCCTCGCCCACGTGGCATTCCCCAACTGCGCCCCTGTGGGGTCTGGGCCAGCGTATTTGTAAAAGCTCTGGAGACTGTTTTGGGCAATTTAGCCAGGGCTGCTTCTCTGGTCAGGCGCGAGGTGCGGGCCATTTCACTTTCATAATGTTCAAACATCCCCACGATCGTGAAGAGCTGCTCTCCCAGGCGGATGGTTTGCCCCAAGGGAATAATCTCTTCGCCAATGACATCTGGGTTACCAAAAAGTTCATCTCGTATTTGAGAGCCGATCACACAAACCGCAGAAGCGGACTCGGCATCCATTTCGGTGAACCAGCGACCATAAGCAACTTCATGCTGGTTAATAAAGAGGGCATCTTCTGTGACTCCGGTGACTTCTGAGGGGCGACTGCGGTTATCTCCTTTGCTAACATAGCGAACACTGGCACGGATTTCCGGGCTAATTCGTCTGAGAAGGGTTGCATTGCTTTTGAGGGCATCAATATCCTTCATTGTTTTGCCGGTGGCCATTTCTGTTAAATGCTCCTGCCAGACGGGGACGGCCTGGTCATTAATCACCACTTTATCCAAGCCGCCGGTGGCAATCAGACCTTCTTTCATTCCCTTCTCCATGCCGTTGACAATTGCGGCCATGGCGACCAGGCTGGCAACACCCAAAGTGATACCAAGCATTGTCAGGAGAGAGCGGAATTTGTGAGACCAAATTTGCTTAAAACCAACTTGAATAGAGTTCCAGAGGATCATGATCAGCTTATGATTGGGCAAGGGTTTCCTGGAGAGGGGGGCTCTCTCCGAGGTGTTTCGGATGCTGTATAAGTTGAGTTGAGGATTTAGTCATATCGGAGGGCCTCTATGGGGTCAAGTTTAGCGGCTTTAATGGCCGGTTGAATGCCTGCCAGCAGCCCCACCAGCACACTGAAGCAGAAGGAGAGAGCCAATGCCCAAAGGGTGATTACGGGCTCATTATCTGTTGGGATGAGCACCTTGAAGAGCTCCACTAATCCGTAAGAGACAAAGATACCGAGGATTCCACCAATAATGGCTACAACAATACTTTCAATTAAGATTTGGATAAAGATGGCAAAGGTGGTTGCGCCAATGGCTTTGCGGACTCCGATTTCACGGACACGCTCGGTAATGCTGGCAAACATGATATTCATAATCCCAATACCGCCCACAATAAGGGAGATTGCCGCAATGATTCCACCTGACCAGCGATAGTTATTAACTTGGGTACGGATATTTTCATCCCAGTTTTCCTGGGTGCGAAAAGTAAAGTCTTCCATGGAGAAGTGAGTACTCATCATCACGTTTCGAGCTTGCTGGAGGGCGCTCTCCAGCTCTTCAACGCTGCTGATGCGGATGCTCAAGGAGCTCAAAGTTGGATCGGGGATATTATTGGTTCCAGCCGAAGCGCGAAATTTAAGCCACATAGTGTTTAAAGGCATGTAAATGGTGGAGTTTTTGAGCATAAAAGCAAAACCTCCAGGACCTCCACGGCCCCAGCCGGTACGTCGCTCCGGACCCAGCCGCTCCGGCGAGGGATTCGCCTGTTCATACTCGCGCTCCTTTTTTTGCTTCTCACTTTCATAGCGTGTGAACATGCCAATGATGGTGAAGAGTTGCCCGTTGATATTAATTTCTTCGCCCAGAGGGATAATTTCCCTGCCTACTTCTTCATAAGAACCAAAAAGCTGGTCTCTGACTTCGGTGCCAATTACACAAACATTGCGCGCCAGGTCATCATCAATCTGATTAAACATACGTCCATGTTCAATCTTATGGATGTTCATATCCAGAGCATTTGGCCAAGTGCCCGAGATATTCCACGGGCGAAATATCTTTTTTCCACGGGATACGACAGCGCCACGGCCCATGTTCATTTCCGGCGTGATCAGTTTGGTCAGGGTTGCATTCTGTTTGAGTGCTTCCACATCGCTCATGGTAATGCCGACAACCTGATCAGAGAGGTGGCTTTGATTGGGTGGCAGCTCCTGTGGTATGACGGAGACTTTTTCAATGCCGCCGATAGCTTCCATCGCCTCCCGCATTCCATTTTCCATCCCTTTGACCAGCGCTGACATGCCAACCAGACTGGCTACACCCAGAATGATTCCCATCATGGTCAGCCCTGATCTGAACTTGTGAGCCCAGATTTCTTTTAAACCAACTAAAATGGTAGCCCAAATATTCACTGTATTACCTGCTCAGACCTTTTTGTTGCATAGCGCTCATCCACATTAAGGGAGACTTTCCCATCTCGTATTTCGATGCGTCGAGGTGTAACTGCTGCAATTTCAGGGTTATGAGTAACCAAAACGATGGTGCTGCCCTGCTGGCTTAGCTCTTGAAAGAGATTCAAAATGGTTTCACCCGTGTTGGTATCCAGATTACCAGTGGGTTCATCAGCAAAGACGATCCGTGGCCGGTTAATGAGGGCTCTGGCAATAGCGACGCGCTGCTGCTGGCCTCCGGAGAGCTGCATCGGTCGATGCCTGGCACGGTTTTCCAGGTCAACCATTCTAAGAGCCTCCATTGTGCGCTCTTTGCGTTCCTTGGCCGATATACCTGCGTAGATCATGGGCACTTCAACATTCTGGGCTACGTTGAGCTTGGGCAGAAGATTGAAGGATTGAAAGACGAAACCGATCTTCCTGTTCCGGATAGCGGCCAGTTGCATTGAGCTTGCGTTATGAATCTGAATACCATCAAGCGTAATTGTCCCGCGAGTGGGTGTATCCAGGCAGCCCAGGAGGTGCATTAAAGTGGATTTACCGCTTCCGGAGGGGCCGATAATGGAAATGAATTCTCCCGACTCAATAGTCAGGCTCACATCATCTAGGGCTCGAATTTCTTCATCACCCACCTGATAAATCTTAAAAACTCTATCCAGTTCAACTAATGCCATAGCGTTTGACTTTTTCTAAGAGTCCAGAGATTAGCGTGGACCGGGACCACGGCCGCCACCACCGCCGGGCCTTCCCTGCATTTGATTAGTCCTGGCCGTGTTGGCGGTTCTGGTAATCTCCTCCATTGAAGGGGGCTCAAGGGCAACGGTTTCACCCTCCTCAATCCCTTCAGTGATTTCTACAAAGGAAAAATCAGCCACGCCTATTTTTACCGGACGATGCTCCCATGTTGCCCCCTTTTTCACATAGACGAAGCGCTCGCCACCTTCGGTGAATACCGCAGAAAGAGGAACGGAGAGAACGTTATCTGCCAGTGCAATGGGGATGGAGATATTGGCGGTCATACCTGGCCGAACTCGCTCGTCAGGATTTTTTAGGAAAATACGGCAGGAAAAACCTTTGATATTATTTTTCAGGGTAGCTTGAGGGGCGATTCGCTCAATGGTTCCCGTGAGCTTCAACCCGGTTACAGCTTCGACCTGGACATCCACTTGTTGGCCAAGGTTCAGGCGGGTGACATCGGCCTGGTTAATGTGAGAATCAATAACCATTTGGTTCAAATCTGCCACCGTTAAACACTCAGTCCCGCCGCTGGCACCATCTGAGCCAGAGACAGCCTGGCCGACAGAAACGGGACGCGTAAGAACTGTACAATCAAATGGAGCCAAGATTTGGGTTTTACTGAGCCGTTCATCAATCTGAGCCAAAGCTTTTTCGGCTCGAAGAAGGTTATTGGTTGAAATCTGGTAGGTTGAAAGTGAGTTCTCATACTCCTCTTTTGAGAGGAGACCATTCTCGAAAAGCTGTTTTGAGCGGTTGTAATTGCGTGTATCTCTTTCCACTTGCAGCCGGGAGCCATCAATGTCAGTACACTGAGTGTCACGCTCTTTCAATAGGGTTTCGTCATCAAGGGTGACCAGAATATCTCTTTTTTTGACATTGTCCCCAATATCTACGAGAAGGTCTTTGATTCTGCCACTGGTTTCAGGGATTACAGAAACCTGTTCGGCTGGACTGATATCTCCGGCCGCGGTGATATTCAACTGAATAGAGCGCCGTTGTACCTGATGAGAGCCTCTATCCTGACGCTGAGATACAGGTTCAGCTTTGCTTTGTTGTTGGCTGAAGTAATACCAACCACCGCTACCTAAGGCTGCGATCACTAAGATAACAATCCACTTTTTCATACAATTATAAAATAAGAGATAACCTGCAGCGTTTTATTTTTGGGAGAGCTTAAACCACCCAAAACCGCCAGAGGTTTTATGCCTGAGCTCTAAGAACAGGGCAACCCCTCTCAGACGTAGGCGCTACATAATAACAACCCTACCTGAAAAGAACACACAAAACAGGAGAAAGTTGCAAAAAAGCCGGATTAGCCGATAGAATTAGGATCTTGGCCTACATGCCAGAAAGAGAGAGACGAATTTTTACTTAACATTTTCTCTGGTTGAGATATGATCCTCACTTTCGGGAGATGTTCCGGAAGAAAGAAAATTTGATTGAATCAAGAAAATCAAAATTAATTATGCCAGCAAAAGTTGATCCAGATAAATGTACCGGCTGCGGAACCTGTGTTCCTGCCTGCCCTGTGGAGTGTATCACCATGGAAGATGATAAAGCTGTTGTCGATGCAGATAGCTGTATCGATTGCGGCGCCTGCGTGAGCGAATGCCCAGTGGAGGCTATCACCCAGGAATGAGGTTGGAGCAGGTCATGCTAAAACAGAAAGCGGGCATGTAGCCCGCTTTTTTTATGGACAGAAATCTCTGTTAGTCTATTTCAAAACTAAACTCATTGTAGTCTTCTCTCTCCCAGGCCAGATTTCGTGTGCTGGGGGAAATAGCGAAAAGAGGCGAGAAGGTTTTGACTGATACGGTCTTAAAGTTGGGTGAGAACTCTAGAATCCTCAGCCATCCATCGCCACCATTCCCGTGCCAGCCGCCGCCCAGAGTCTGAGTATCAAAGAGCATTTGTGAAACGACTTTTCCTGCATGGTTTTTATCTTGGCGGAAGCCGATGTTTTCCTTCGGATCTTTGGTGCCTGCGATGTGCCCGCAGAAAACCATACGGATATTGTCAGAGGGATAAATCAATTTTTCCCAGATAGCTTTACCGTAGTTTACATCGGTGATCTTGTAGCCTTCTTTTTCAATCAGGTTTTGTCCCCGTGCCAGGCATTGCATGTAGCTGTGGGTGACCAGGATGGCAAAATGATCTTTAAAAGCATCACGAGCGACCAGCTTTTTGGCCCACTCCACGACAGGGTCTGAAGGGGCAAACTCCAAAGAGATGAATAAAAGGTCTTTGCCTTGGGGTGTTTTAAGGGCATAGGCCGCATTTTCCAGTGTTTTGGCTCCATCTCTGTTGGGGCAGCATTCTACCAACACACCTTCCCATAGCGGATTTCTATTTGGAGGGAAGTATGTGGGGAATTGTGTGCTGCGGTTTTCGGCGCTTCTCACGCCATAGTCGTGATTGCCCGTGCAGACCACATAGGGCAGTACGCCATCCAGGCGGGACATTGCCCTGGAGATGGCACCCCACTGTTGAGCGCTGGTCTGGTTTACCTGGCCTACATTTTTCTCAGTCAGGTCAGAATCTACCAATCCGTTTTGCTCAACAAGGTCTCCCAAGTGAAGAGCTGTCAACATATTCAGCTTCTCCTTGTTTTCAGCAATCCAGGCGGTCATAAGTTCACAGATTCCCTGATTACGCCCAAACTTGACATAAGATTGGGTATCCGGAATTAAAATAAGTGACCAGGCATCAGGGTCTGAAAGCAGTGGAGGGGAGTATACAAGCTCTTTGTCCGAGGCTTGAGCCAATGCGGAAGAGACCCCTCCTGTCATCCAACTGCCCGCCAAAGCAGTGGCCAGGATACTTTTGCTTAAAAACTGACGTCTTGAGAAACCCTCAGAGGTCACACCTGTTTTAATTTCATTCTTGTTCATAATAACCCTTACTCGGCCTGCTATTTTATTTAACTAAAAGTAATTTTGCAATGTTAAACTTTGCCCCAGACCGCATTGCCTCAAAAATATGCGCACCGAAAAGGGGAGTCTGGGCTTTAGAGCTGTTGGTGCTTTGTATCTTCCCCTTTTTACACTATGCAAAACAGAGCTTAACAACAGGCCGAACTCTGGATAGAATATGAGGAGTGAGGCGAAACTGTAGTTGAAAGAAATAGGAGAAGAGATAAAAATGGAAAAGAAACACCACATCTTAAAAAGAATTATTTTGAAGGCCCCTCTGGCCTGCTTGCTTGCAGGCATCCTGTTTGCCCCTGCCTTCGTTTGGGGAGCAGAGAAAGAGGATATCTTGTGGAGCATTGGCCAACCTGATCTTTCGGACTCTGAATTCATAGGGGCACCGAACAGCTTTAATCTTTGCCCAAAGACGGTGGCTTATGTGATTGGGGAGTCTGTGCCACAGGAAGATTGGCCTTTCATGCAACTGGGACCGGCAGATATCTGGGGTGGCAGCAAAGTTCACAGCTATCGTGTGCTTTTTGATCTGGAAAAACAGGTTCTTTCAAAAGCAGAGTGTAAATTGGTTCTCTACTTTAAAAACGTCCATAAGGAGCTCCCACCCAAACTGACAGTTCGTTTAAACGGTACTCTTGCGGGAACGGTCCAGCTCAGTCCGGGGCAGGGGGATGATCTTGCCACTGGCAAAGTTAAGGAGGTGCTGGGGAGTAATGTTACAATCCCGATTCCAAGTTCACTTTTAAAAAAGGGAGAAAATCTTCTTGAGATTTCCAATGAAGAGGGCAGCTGGCTCTATTATGATGCGGTCCAATTTTTGGGGCCGCATGAGCTCAACCTCTCCCCGAAAGAGGGGAAAAAGGCCACTCGGATTCTGGAGATAACGACACCTGGAGTGCGCCTGCGAGAAGAGGGTGGAGGTGTAAGCGCTCCGGTTGATCTATTGATAAGCCATATGGGCAAAAGTGCAGCGGCAGATTTTTTCTTCAATGGCGAAAAGATTGGCAGCGCAACACTGGTGCCGGGAGGTCAGGTGCTGAGCTTCAATGTTCCGGTAAAGGGAAAGAAAAACCGCGGGGTTTTCTCTATCAGTTCAGAGGACACCAAGCTTGAAGAACAAAAATGGGTTTTGCCTGAACCAAAGCTGAAGCAGTTTTACCTTTTTCCACACTCTCATGTTGATATCGGCTATACGCACCGGCAGGACGAGGTGGTTGATATTCAAATCGACAACATGAATGTGGCGATGGAACTGGCTGACGCAAGCCAGTCTTATCCACGTGAGGCTCAATTTAAGTGGAATCCGGAAAGTCTCTGGGTGATGGATCACTATTTAGCTCAGGAGAGCGAAAAAAACCGGACGCGTTTTTTTTCTGCAGTTCGTGAAGGAGTGGTGAGTCTGGATGCACTTTATGGAAATTTGTTGACAGGACTTTGCCGTCCGGAAGAGCTTTATCGCGGTGTCGCGTATTTTGCAAAAAAAGCGGAGTCGCTGACCGGTGTGCCGATTGTCTCTGCCGCCATTTGTGATGTGCCGGGGTATACATGGGGGACAGCGACAATGATGGGGCAGGCGGGAGTTAAGTATTTTGCGATTGCCCCTAACTACACAGACCGTATTGGTACGGTTCACGCTGTTTGGGATGACAAGCCCTTCTACTGGGTCTCTCAGTCAGGCCAGGAAAAAGTTCTCTGCTGGGTCACAGCCCATTACTGGAAGCATGGTGATTTGGAAAAGGAGGTTTTAAACCATCTCAAAGTGCGTCAGGCCTCTGATTATCCTTATGATCTGGAGTGGATGTACTGGATTGCACGGCGGGAGAACGGCGACTGTGACAACTCACCGCCGGATAGAAACTTGGCTCAGGCTGTGTATCAATGGAATCTCAAGTATGCAGCACCCCAGCTTTTGATAGGAACGGCACGGGAGTTCTTCCCTTTGTTTGAAAAGAAGTATGGGAAGAACCTCCCTCAGTTTAGTGGAGATATTACCCCTTACTGGGAGGATGGGGCCGGCAGTACCTCTCTGGAAACAGGGTTAAACCGTTGCACTGCGGATAAACTTTCTCAAGCCGAAGCACTCTGGGCGCTCAAGAACCCGCAGCAGCGGCCTTGGCAGCTCTTCGAAGATGCCTGGAAAAATGTCCTACTCTATAGCGAACATACCTGGGGTGCGTATTGCAGTATCTGGCGTCCGGATGACCCGTTCACGATCAGCCAATGGGAGAGGAAGCGCCAGTTTGCTCGGGATGCGGCTGCACAAGCGGAAGAACTGCTGGCTCTCAGCAGGTCTGTGGATGTGCCAACAACAGCGGATGCCAAAGCGGTTGTCTGGAATACGACTCAATGGAGTCGCACTGGCCTGGTGAAGGCTCCAGAGGCGATGGCCAAGGCTGGCGATATTGTCCTGGACCAGAACGGCCGACCTGTTTATTCACAAAGGCTGAAGAGTGGCGAATTGGTTTTCCTGGCAAAAGATGTGTCGGCTATGGATTCTCTGACATATACGGTGCAGCCGGGCAAACCGGTAACGCCAGAAGAGAAAGTATGGGCGGAGGGTAACAGGCTTGTTTCTTCCGTATTGGAAGTGGAGTTGGATGAGCTGACCGGTGCAGTGAAAAGGTTGTGCTTCAAGGGGGAAAATCACAACTTTGTGGAGAGTGCCGGCCCAGTTGCACTGAACGATTACAGGTATCTAAAAGGTGTTAACCCAGACGATGCTGAGCTGAACGGCCCAGTGGAAATAAGCATTGGTGAAGAAGGTCCTTTGGTGGCTTCTCTGATTGTCAGGTCTATGGCTCCGGGCTGTGTAGACTTGGTCCGAGAGATTCGGCTGGTTGCCGGAATGGACTTCATTGAATTGGTGAACTACGTGAACCGGCTTTCAGTACGAGAAAAAGATGCTGTTCACTTTGGGTTTGGTTTTAATGTACCCGGAGGAGAGCTCCGCATGGAGACTCCCTGGGCGGTAGTTCGCCCTAACCATGATCAGCTCCCGGGCTCCTGTTACAACTGGTATACGGTTCAGCGCTGGGTCGATATTTCCAATGAACAGCACGGAGTTCTCTGGTCGCCAGTCCATGCTCCCTTAATGCAGGTTGGGGCAATCACAGCAAACTTGTTGGGGAGCGTCGCTCTGGATGAATGGATGGAGGAGGCGGTTGAATCGCAGAGAATTTACTCTTGGGCGCAGAATAATCACTGGCATACCAACTATAAAGCCGACCAGCCGGGTGTTACTCCCTTTAAATACGTGATAGCGCTTCACAAGGGAGGCTATAATGGCACAAAATCTGCGCGCTTTGGGCAAGAAGTAACTCGTCCTCTCCTGGTATTCAGCGGCGACGAACAAGGCCAGAGGCGAGTGAGGCCGACCACTATTTTATCACGGCTGGACAACGAGAGCTTTGTACTCGAAACACTCAAGGTAAGCGAGGATGGGGAGGCTTTAATTTACCGTTTGCAAAATATGGCCCAGACAGAGCAGACTTTACGGATTATCGACAGAAGAAAAACTGAGGTGATATCTCTGACTGATCTGAGTGAAAAGCCCGTGAAGAGATTGGGGCGAAGGCTGAAAGTGCCTGCACACGGGCTTATGAACCTGAGAGTAGAGCTGGCTGGCCAGGAGGTTTATGAAAATGACTGAAAAAATGGAAGGCCCAAGTATCTTACTATTGATTCCCGCATACAATGAAGAGGAGCGAATAGGGCCTGTTCTGAGAGAATATGCAAAGTATTTCAAGGAACACTATGCGGGGGAGTTTAACATTGTCGTGGTGCTCAATGGCTGTGAGGATGATACGTTGGGGGTTGTAAAGACAGCACAAAAAGAGCATTCAGAAATTCGGTACTTGAACTATGAAGAACCGATTGGTAAAGGAGGAGCGCTTATTGAGGGGTTACATCACTTTCACGAGGCTAACTATGACTATATCGGTTATGTCGATGCGGATGGCGCAACGCAGCCTCCGGCCTTTCACGATTTGATCAAGCATTGCAGAGAAGCGGATTGTGTTATAGGTTCGCGCTGGCTGCCCGGCTCAGTCATACATCAGCCGCAGGAGAGCCGTCGCCGCTTTGCCAGTCGCTGTTTTCATGTTTTGGTGCAGACACTTTTCTGGATGAGCATTAAAGATACCCAGTGCGGTGCCAAACTAATCCGCAGAGAGGCGATCGAAGCGGTCTTAAGTCATCTTGCCCTGGCGGATATGGCCTTTGACATCAACTTGCTTTATTCGCTAAAGAAAAAAGGATTCACAATTCTGGAAATACCAACTGAGTGGACAGACAAGATTGGTACAAAGGTCGTGTTGGGGAAAACTTCACTGGTTATGTTCCTGTCGGTGGTGCGGTTAAGGATTATTTACTCCTTTATCTACAAGCATATTGAGTTTATTTTATCTCCTTTTTCTGAGTGGATTTATAAGTGTCTGGCGGCTCCTCATCGTAAGTTTAAGGGGCATGAGAGTTAAAAAGTTTATTGAAAAGAGAGAGCCCTTTTTCATTTATTTTTATATCCTTATAATTTAAAATAAGTTGCAGCGCCTGTAGGGGTGGAGGGGCAGATCAGTTGAGATGAATAAAAAAGTGGGTATCAGTGTTGTAAAGAAAGGTGACGCTCCGGCAGCCGTGCAGCCACCCAAGGTCTCTTCTTTACCTGAGCAGCTGCGTATTCTTTCTTTATCGGATTGTGTTCTCTTTCCCGGTATGGTGGTCCGGTTGGTTGATGAGGTCATCAATGATAACGGCTACATGGGGGTGACTCTGCTGCGCAAGCCTGTTATTGGTGTGCCTCGGGCAAAGGACCTCTACAGACAAGGGTGCCTGGCTCGAATACAAAGAATGGTCAGCACCGAGAAAAGCCAGCTTAGGATATTGGTAGAGGGAATCCAGTGCTTTGAATCTACACGATTCATCCGTGGCAACCCTGACTTTCCGGTTTCTGAAGTAACCTATCTGGAAGATGTTCTGGAGGAGGACTTCAAAAAAAGCTCTGAATACCAAGCTTTGGGCCAAAGGCTTAGTGAGCTTGTATCAGAGTTCGCCAAGGTATCCCCTGCATTGCCTGAAGATATTAAAATTGCGTCCCAAAACACGACGGACCCGGCACTGCTTTCCAACTTGATAGCTTTCGCTTTGCCGATTCCACTCCAGGAAAAACAGCAGCTTCTTTCCAAGAATATGGTTCA
>JAGVTF010000064.1 GCA_019136955.1 Verrucomicrobiota bacterium | reverse complement strand
CGGCCGACTATTTTACTTGTTCCGTACTTTGCGAAAATGACATCGCCTTTTTGAAGCTCATTTGCGAACTGCCATGCCGCTAAAGTGACGTTCGGATAGCGCTTGTTGTTCTTGTTTAATTCCTGCAGCTTTACACGTATCGCTTCTTTATTGGCATAGGAGCGCAAGTCGCTCAGATTATCCCACCCAATGCACATCCTGTCCTTTTCACGAAATTCATCCCATTTACTCGCCCTTCTGCCAGGGGAATATATCCAGTAGTGTTTTTCTCTCGTAGGGGATTCTATATATTGTTTTTCTCGATTAAGTTTTGATTCATTTCGTTTTTTATAAATTTCGTTGGCTAATTCATTAGTTATTATAGTTTTTTTTCCATTTTCTGTAAGAATCCAAACACCACGTTTTGATTTTTTAATGATTCCATGACGTAAAAAGTCTTCTTTCATCCAATAAAATTGTTTATTAAACTTTCTCTGATCTGATATTTCATAAGTTTTACTTAGTTCTTCATCGGAAAAATTCAAGGATTCTTTAATTTTCTTTAGCACTTCCTTAGTGGTAGCTGAGCCACCCAAACTTTGTAGAGCATGAAGCACAGGTCCATACCACTTTAAAATTTGTGCTTCCGACTTTTTCCCATGATTGTCAGTCTCGATTTTCGTACTCATCGCATTTATTTGTCTAACAAGTTAAAGAATTCATTTTTCTCAAAAGCTTTCACTGGCTTCTGCTGGAAGGGATGTGAAAACTCAACTAATAAAATACGTTAGAACTGTATCCCTTTGGATAGCGAGTGTAAAGTTGAAAATAGAATTATTTAAAAAAATAGAAAACCCGTCAGAGTGGAGAATGATTCCAGTCGGCAGAAATAATTTTCAGCATCTGCAACGCCCGCTCCAGCAGATACCTACTCCTACTATCTGCGTTTCATCCCCCCCAGCAGGTGTCAGAAGAGAAACGTCACGGCAGCTTATGCCGCGAGAGCTAATTCTTCGTTAGCATTTATTGTTTTAGTCCGATGATTAACGAGGGCTAAGAATGGAATAGCATCAATAGCGGAGAGGTTAAACAAAAGCGTAGTGGAACGTGGTTTGAATGAGCGAGAAAGCGCGTTTTGTTTATTTTTTATTGAAGAGGAAAGAGAGCGGTGGCACAATACCCCCAATAACTGGTGCGTGTGTTAGCAACGCGAGGATGGCGACTCAACCTATATCAATATCAACGAAGATGCACTCTATAAAAATACTCAGACCCTCGGCGGATCAGGTGTCCATGTATCTGAAAAGGTGGGATACATTGGACAATTATGTACTGCAAGAGAGCAGCCTCAGAAAGCTGTTCGCTAAGACGTATCCCAAAAATGGCGAAATGGATGATGTCCTGATCAAGGTCTGCTCGCTGAACGATTTTTACAGTACGAACATCTTTTCCCCATTCACTGTTGCCAAGCACATAGTTGATTTGGATATCGACCCCCGCCTCGCAAATCGGGATCTGACTCTGGTGAACGATATTGCCGTGGTCAAGGTTAACGGTCGGAAGCCCCGTAATAATTATTCATTTGCCACCAAGTACTGCAGCCATCATTTCCCGAAGGATTATCCGATCTATGATAGCTTCGTGGAAAAGATGCTCATGCACCTCTTGCAGGTGGATAAATTCTATAAATTCAAGAAGGAGGATCTGAAGCACTATCCGACATACCACGCTGTTTTAGTGGAGTTCAGACGTTTCTATGGGCTGGGAGGCTTCACCCTCAAAGAGATCGATATGTACCTCTGGCAGGCGGGTAAAAAATACTTTCCCAGACAATACTGACAGATGGACAACCGGATCAATATCACTTCCCGAAATCGTGTGAATATGAGGGGAAAAAAGAAAACCCGTCAGAGTAGAGAATGACTCCAGACGGACGGGATTATCTTATTCAAATGGTGGAGGCGGCGGGAGTTGAACCCGCGTCTCCGAACAATTAACCGGAAGTGACTACATGCTTAGCCAGAAGAAAATCTCGGCACCGGATATGCCTTCTGACCCACACTCCAGCGCCCAGCCGGCAGAAATAATTTTCAGCATCTGCAACGCCCGCTCCAGCAGATACCTACTCCTGCTATCTGCGTTTCTTCTCCCCAGCAGGTGTCAGGAGAGAAACGTCACGGCAGCTTATGCCGCGAGAGCTAATTCTTCGTTAGCATTTATTGTTTTAGTCCGATGATTAACGAGGCCAACGAACCATCCTCGGCATGCCACCGCCGACGCGTTCTCCGGATCGAAACCAGTACGCCCCCGGCAAAGTAACCAACGGTATCATAGCATCAAAAGCGCGTAGGTCAAATGAAAGCGCTGTTGGAAGAGGGTTAAAGCGGGTTTTTTTTGTTTTTTTATTGAACCGTAAATTGCAGGCAGGCATAATGTGTTGACATGTGATGCGTGAGTGAGCAGCGCAAGGCTGCTGCCATAGTATCGCGGCTATTGAACAACGCACGGGGTTCGGCCTATGGCCGGCCCTTGGAACAGATGATAAAACACGACGTAAGTCGCAAGAAAGATTATGAGTAACCTGGACGATTCTGGATTGGACCTGGAAAAACTTTTTTTACCGGCATGGGCGCAACAATCCGTAGATGTAAATAAGTACGCCGATTTTGCAGGCTACGCTGAAGGCGAAAAAACTGGTGGCAGAGGAGGCAGAAGGCGCAGCGCGCCTTATGGCGAAAGGTCTTCACGGCCGGCCCGCGATCGCGGTGGCTGGGGTGGCGGCCGCTCTGAGCGCAGGGAAGGCGGCGGCCCGGGTCGGGAGCGGCGTGATCGTCCGTACGGGGCTCAGCAAGGTTCTGAGGGCGGCAGGGGGCGTGGAGATGCGCGTAGACAGCGTAGCGGCGGTGGCGGACGCAGAGACTTTCGGGGCGGTCGCCGCGATGCTCCGCGCAGGCCGTTGCCGCCTTTGCCGGAGGTGGATGTTCAGCTCGTACCTGAATCCATCGTCGTGGAGACTTTGGCCAAGCAGATTCGTCAATCGGGCCGTGCCTATCCTCTTTTTGAAATCGCGCACATTATCTTGAAGCGTCCTGAGCGGCTGGAAGTAGCTTACTCAGTGGTAAAGAAGGGGAATCAGGTGGTTCAGCCGCTATTCTTCTGTGCCATGGATCGCACTCTCTGGCTTTCAGAGGAAGAGGCGATGGAGCATATCCTGAAGAACCATTTTGATAATTTTTATGAAACGCAGAAGGTGCCCATTGAAGGACCCAAGGGTACCTATACTTTTGTGGCGCAGTGCGGGATGAGTGGAGAAATCCTGGGTCCCCCCAACCTGCATGAATACCAGAACAAAATCTGTAAGATTCACTCTGATCGGTTCTCGCATCTTCCCTTTGATGTTTACAAGTCTCGGATACGGATAGTGCGCGACGAAGAGGTAATCGAAAAATGGAGGGAAGAGATGAGCTATACTCTCCACTACAACTGCCTGCAGGTGCCCGAGCCGCTGGAGCTGCAAGATATGAGCTCGCTGCGTGAGCATTTCCGCCAGACGCATCTGGCCAGCGTCATTCAGAAGGTAGAGACGGTTACCCTGACCCAGAGCGATGTACGCAAGCAGCCCAACCATTTGATATCGGTGCTTTATCGGCGACTGCTCGAGGAGCAGAAGCGCTTCCCGCTCAAGCTGGTCATGGTTTTGAGCCAGAAGTTTGCGGCTCATACGCTGCAATTCTTCAAGGTGGATAAGACGGTGACGCATGTTTGTGTCTCCCGTCCTCACTATCTGGATATGGAGACCACTTCGGTTTCAGAAAACGTGAAGAACATCATGAACTTTGTGGTGGCCAACCCCAGGTGTATGCGGGCAGATATATATAAATCGCTGGTTCCTGGCTATACCGAGGCCATGGCAGCGTTGCCGCAAGAACCAGAAAGTGCAGGAGCCGCAGTTGCTCCCGAAGAGGCGCCAGCAGCGCAGACGGCGCAGACGGATACTGAAGCGGCGGCACCCGCTGAGACTCCGGAAGCCCCTGCTACAGCGGCTGCTGAAAAAGAAACTGCACCCGTTGCCCCCGCCGTGCCCGCTTTGCCGGATGAAGTGCTTGCAGCATTGGCAAACCTCAATGCCGACCTGCATTGGCTTATCCAGTGCGGTCACGTCATAGAGTTTTATAAGGGGCACATTGAAGCGGCTCCCAAGAAAATTAAACCGCCTTCACCGAAGCCCAAGGCTAAGAAAAAAGAAACTAAGGCAGCCGCAGTCAAGACCGAGGAGACCAAGAAAGCAGAATCCACCACTACAGAAAAGAGTGAGCCTGCCGTTACTGAAGAAGCTCCGGCGGAAGCTGAGGCCAAAGCCGAGGAGACTCCGGCCGAGCCCGCTGCAGAGGTAAGCGAGTCTGCCGTTACTGAAGAAGCTCTGGCGGAAGCTGAGCCCAAAGCCGAGGAGACTCAGAATGAAGCTTCCAGTGAGGAGCCGGCTGCTGAAGAACTCCAGTAGCCGATTCATATATCTGCTCCCTTGAAGCAGAGAAAGTTCAAAAAAACAACAGGTCAAAAGCCTGTTGTTTTTTTTGGACGGCTCTTGGCTGGTGGATGAGAGTGAAAAAGCGGTAGGATTAAAAAATAAATAAAGAATGTGGGTGGAATTTGGAGGAGATGCGAATCTCCAAAAATTCTTAGGTTCAAGGGACTAGCGCCTGAGAGAAGAGCGGCTTGTGAACAAGATGTGAATAAGTGTGAATATATTCTTCTGGTCAGAGGCAGCTTGAGGGGGTAGAGTGTTTCTCGGTAAGCGGACGGCTGCTCGGCAATAGTAGATTTTGGGGAATGAATTCCTAAGGTGTATTATCGTCTCAACCTGTTCTCACTCAGCTTGTTATAACCGAGTTATCTGTTTTTTGATCTGAGGTGAATAAATTCATAACGTGGTGAGGACCTGCCTTTTTTGAAGGATTGGAATTGAAGGTAGCCTTTGAAAAACCGAGTTCGTGAATAACCTTGAACTTTTGTTGAACTTTAAAGACTGTATGCTGGCAAAACAATTGTGGGGGAGTACTTGCGAAAGACTGAAAAAGGTCTTTAATGCAGAAATCTTCCGGCTTTGGATTGAAAGGCTGAGGGTGTTGGAATACGAAAGCAACACTCTGACCTTGGGCGTCTGGGATGAGTTTTCCCAGATTTGGCTTCAGACAAACTATGTAAGCGTAATAGAAGAGAACCTCTGTTCTCTTACAGGTGAATCGATAACGGTGCAGCTTTCGGTGGTTCCCTTTTCAGAGGAAAAGGAGGAGTCGGAATCGCCGGAGGCTGAACCCTCTTCAGAGGAGAAGAAGGTTAGCACAGACGATTCTTCGGCAAACTCTCATAATCTTCCACCGGTTCCTCCGACGGTTTATACTCCTCGGACAGGCTCGGAAATTCAAACCAGCCTGAACTCAAAGTACACTTTTGATACTTTCGTTGTCGGAACGAACAGTAACCTTGCTCATGCCTCGGCACAGGCAGTGGCGCGGGAGCCCGGGCGCAGCTATAACCCGCTTTTTATCTATGGCGGCGTAGGGCTGGGCAAGACGCATCTGCTTCATGCAATCGGCAATCATGTTCTCAAACACAAACAGGGGTTGAAAGTCGTGTATGTGTCGTTGGAGAAGTTCATGAATGAGTATATTGAAGCGATTCGGGATAAGCGTTGCGACCGTTTCCGCAGGAGGTACCGCAGTGTGGACGTGCTTCTCATTGATGATATTCAGTTTTTGACTGATAAGGAGGGTTTGCAGGAGGAGTTTTATCATACCTTTAACTCTCTGCATGATATTAAAAAGCAGATTGTTCTGACGTCTGATCGTCCGGTGGGGGAAATAAAAGCTTTGGAGGCGCGGTTGGTTTCGCGTTTTAGCTGGGGGCTGGTAGCAGACCTGCAGCCACCCAACGTGGAGGTCCGGATGGCTATTTTAAGACAGAAGGCTGAGGCAATGGGGGTTGAGGTGCCTGTAGAGATTGTTGACTTCCTGGCTCATAAAATTCGGGCAAATGTCCGAGAACTCGAAGGGGCGCTGATTCGGCTAAGCTCTTATATTACCCTGACAAAGGTTCCCTGGAGCATTGAGACTGCACAGATGGTGCTCAAAGAGCTTCTGAGCCGGCAAAATATCCAGGCTCCAACGATCGAGCTGATTCAACGAGAGGTGGCCCGCTTCTATGATATCCGGATTACGGATATTACCGGGCGGCGCAGGCCTGAGAGCATTGCTTTCCCACGCCAGGTGGCAATGTATCTGAGCCGGAAGCTGACGGACCACTCACTGGCAGCGATTGGGGAAGCTTTTGGAGGCAGGGACCACGGGACTGTGATTCATGCCTGCAAAATGATTCAGGGGCGCATGGAGGTGGAAGATATAGTTCGCCAGAACATCCTCCAGATAGAGGGGATTCTTAACTCTTAGCCAAGATAACGCAAGTGAGAGAATGGCCTGAGAAAATAGAAATTGAGCCTTTAAGTGGACTTAAGAAGCGGCAACTAACCATTCCCGGCTCCAAAAGCATCACGAATCGGGCGTTGATTTTGGCGGCTCTGGCTCACGGGGAAGTCTGCTTGCGCGGAGCCCTCTGGAGCGAGGATACGCTGGTCATGGTTGAGGCGATGCGGAAGCTGGGAGTAGAGCTAAGCGTGGAGCAGGAGCCCGAAGAAAGCTCTAATCGAATTTTCAAGGTTCAAGGCCTGGGTGAGCGTCGTCCATTGGGTGGCAGCTTTTCGCATCCTCTGGAGATTTATATTGCCAACTCGGGCACCTCGGCTCGTTTTTTAATGGCTTTCCTCTGCGCATCGGCCGGAGGGTGGTATCGGCTGGTGGGAACAGAGCGGATGAGTGAGCGCCCCCAAAGGGAGCTCTTCCAGGCGTTGCGCCAACTCGGCTATACGATTATTGCTGAGAGAGAGGGTTTCCTGCCGGCTGTGCTGGGCTCAGAAGGTCCTCTGAAAGGGGGAAGTTGCACGGTTTCCCAGGAGGAGAGCTCTCAGTTTGCATCGGCGCTCCTACTTTCCGCGGAACGGGGCCAATGGCAGGTAGAGATTTCAGGAAAGGAGGCAGGGTATCTTTGGATGACGCGGGAGTTGCTTTCTGTTTTCCCTCGAGGCGGGGGTGTATTTGAAATAGAGCCAGATGCTTCCAGTGGCAGTTATTTTTATGGGGCCAATGTTTGGGCGCAGGGATATCCCGAAAACAAACCGGTCTCTGTACTGCGCTGGCCCAGCACCGGTTGGCAGCCAGATGAGGCGTTCCCTCATTACTTGCCGCTGCCCTCTGTGCTTTCGCGTGAAAACGATTTGGGTGACAGCATCATGACGGCAATTGTCCTGGCAACGCAGGGGGAGTCTCCTGTGAAGTTTACGGAATTGGGCCGCCTGAGAGTACAGGAGTGCGAGCGGGTTAAGGCTTTGCGAACGGAGCTGAGTCGCTGCGGCGCACGAGTTGAAGAGGAGGGGGATACATTAACCGTTTACCCGTCTCGGCTGCATGGAGCAGAGATCGAGACCTATAATGACCACCGAATGGCTTTTTGTTTTTCGCTTTTGGGGCTTGGTGTAGCGGGAATGGTGATCAAAAACCCGAAGTGTGCGGAAAAGAGTTTCCCTTCCTTTTTTGAAAAGCTTGACCTGCTGAAAGCTTAGGGGACGCTATAGTCTTCCGTCTCGAAAAGGGAGGCCTTGGGCGCAGACAAATATTCCAGAAGAGAAACCAGGATTCTCTTCATCTCCGTGCGGTCTACAATGAGATCAATGAACCCGTGTTCCAGGAGAAATTCTGCGGTTTGGAAGCCTGGAGGCAGGTCGGCATGGGTTGTATCGCGTATTACACGCGGGCCTGCAAAGCCGATCATGGCATTGGGTTCCGCCAGAATAATATCGCCCAGAGAGGCGAAACTGGCGGTAACGCCTCCGGTGGTCGGATTGGTTAAAATACTGATAAAGGGGAGCTCCGCCTGAGAGTGAAAAGCGAGCGCAGCGCTGGTTTTGGCCATTTGCATCAGGCTGAAGACCCCTTCATACATTCGGGCTCCGCCACTGGCTGAGAAGATAATAACGGGCAGGTTCCGGTCAGTGGCTTCTTCTACCAATCGAGTTATTTTTTCTCCAACTACGCTGCCCATCGAGCCACCCAGGAATTTAAAATCCATGACACCCAGAGCGACGCGAAATTCCCCGATTTTGCCGACACCGGTGATGATGGCATCGCGAAGATTGGTCGCTTTTTCATGTTGCTCGAGTTTATCAAGATAGCTGCTGGGGCCGCTGAAAGAGAGGATATCAACGCTGCGCAAGTCTGCATCCATTTCTTCAAAAGAGCAGGTCTCCACCAGGGTGTTTATTCGCTCGCGTGCGCTGTAGGGGAAGTGGTAAGAGCAGTGCATACAGACCTTGAGGTTGTCATCCAGGTATTTATCGTAAAGTAACTCACTGCACTTGGGGCACTTAGTCCAGAGGCCTTCAGGGATATCCAGGCGCGGGGCGCCGATCGGAGGGACTTTTGACTTACGAGGAATGACCGGAGAGTCGGCCAAAGGTGTAATAGCCGGCTCGACACTTTCAACACCGGAAACTTTGCGGGTTTTTACACTTTTTTTCATATTTTATTCCTCTGCTGATTTAGTCCCAAAGGACGGCGCATTCTAACAAGCCGTGCAAATTATTACAACAGGGATATTCTGCGGCTTTTTAATCAAACTCTCTTAAATAGGTACTTGCAAATTTTGCAGGGACAGGGTAATCTGGAGGGCCTTTCGGGGCAAGTGAGGTCTCCATAGGGGATAACTTACTCTGCAAGTAGAAGTAATAAGATATGGTTAGAATTCGTTTGAAGCGCATGGGGGCGAAAAATCAGCCTGCCTATCGTGTTGTGGTAGTAGATGGGCGTAGTCCTCGTGATGGAAGATTCATTGAAGAGGTGGGGTATTATTTGCCGCTGCAAAAGGGGCATAATGCCAACCTGAAGATGGATAGAGTGGATTACTGGCTCAAATGTGGTGCTCAGCCTTCGGAGACCGTTGCCAGTATGATTGCCAGGGAGCGCAAGACACAAGCTGTTTAAGGGTTTAATATGCAAGAGTTTCTTGAATATGTAATCAAGAACCTTGTTGAGGAGCCGGAAGATGTCAGTATCAGGCCGGTGGAGCGCAATGGGGTTACCGTTTACGAGCTAAGAGTCAGCCCGGTTGATACGGCCAGGGTGATTGGGCGCAAGGGTAGCACCATTAATGCGATCCGTGCATTGCTCATTGCAGGCAGTGCCAGACAGGGTAAACGCAGTGTGCTGGAGTTGATCGAAGAGGTCGATGGCCCTGAAATGGAAGAAGATGCGACCGGGGGAGAGGTCTAAAACTACTCTCATTAAGAGGTACGTGGAATTTTTTTGGAAGTGGGTGTAGTACATGAAAGTAGATGTGCTCACATTGTTTCCTAAGATGTTTAGCGGACCGCTGGATGAAAGCATTGTCCAGCGAGCTCGCGATAATGGACTGCTTGAATTAAGAATCCATAATTTGCGGGCATATACTCATGATCTGCACCAGACGGTGGATGACAGGCCCTTTGGGGGTGGTGCCGGGATGTTGCTTAAGCCCGAGCCGCTCTTTGAAGCATTAGAAGCGCTGGCCGATGAAGAGAGTCACATTATCTTTTTGACTCCTTCGGGTAGAAAGTTTAACCAGGCAATAGCCCGGGAGCTCTCCAGTCGGAAGCACCTCATATTGGTATGCGGCAGCTATGAAGGCTTTGATGAACGCATTCTCAAGGTCTGGGCGGATGAGAAGCTCTCTATTGGTGACTATGTGCTAACCAATGGTGCGCTGCCAGCCATGGTGCTGATAGATGTGGTGGCCCGGCTCTTGCCGGGTGTTTTAGGGAAGGATGAAAGCTCCCATGAGGAGTCCTTCAGCTCTAACTACCTGGAGTATCCACATTATACGCGGCCGGCAGTGTTTCGTGGGATGAAGGTGCCGGAGGTCTTGCTTTCAGGCCACCATGCGCGTATCGCTCAGTGGCGCAGTGAGCAATCAATGTTAAAAACGGCTGCAGTGCGGCCAGATTTGTTAAAAGAGAGCGGGGAGCAGGAAGCTTCCAGCTCTTGTTAAGTCGATATAAGTTTATGAAGCAGGCATTATTAGATAAAATTGAGTCTGCCTACATGAGGAAAGAGCCGATTGTTTTCTCTGTAGGTGATACGGTGAATGTACACACCAAAGTTGTTGAAGGCCAGAAGGAGCGCATCCAGGTTTTCACCGGTGTCGTGATTGGCCGCCGCGGTCGCGGTTTGAATGAGACCTTCACAGTCCGTCGTATCAGCTATGGGGAGGGCGTAGAGCGTGTTTTCCCTGTCCACTCACCGCGTGTTGATAAAGTGGTAGTAGAGCGCCAGGGGCGTGTTCGCAGAGCCAAACTGACCTATCTGCGTGGCCGTATTGGGAAGAGTGCGTTGGCAGTCAAAGAAAAAGACCCGCATTTTTCTCGTAAAAAGGCTAAAGCCCAGGCTTGAGGCTGAAGAAAGAATTTTAAATTATTTTAGCGAGCGAGGATGGTTTTCTATTCTCGCTGTTCTTTTTTTGGGTACTTCTGCTTTATGCAAAAAGAGGCATTCTGACTGAGAATACCTCTTTTTCGTTTTTGCCTCTCAGGGCTGTTATGGTTTTACGATTTAAACATCGTAATACATTTCATACTCGATAGGGTGGGGCCGCAGGCGAAGGGTGGAATCCTCTTTGCGTTTAATTCGGACATAAGTTTCCAGGAAGTCGCGGCTAAAGACGTCGCCCTTCAATAAAAACTCATGGTCTTCTTCCAGGTAATTCAAGGCCTCTCCCAAGCTTGAAGGCACATGTGGTATATTCTTGAGCTCTTCAGGCGGCAGTTCATAGATATTTTTATCCATCGGCTCGCCCGGGTCTATCTTGTTCATTACTCCATCCAAACCTGCCAACAGAAGGGCAGAGTAGGCTAGGTAGGGATTGGCAGAGGGGTCAGGCGGGCGATACTCAATACGCTTGGCCTTAGCGTTGGAGCTGAAAGTAGGAATTCGAATGGCGGCGCTGCGATTGCTTGCGCTGTAGGCCAGATTGATCGGCGCTTCATAGCCGGGGACCAGCCGCCTGTAGGAGTTTGTACAGGGGCTGCAAAAAGCACAGAGAGCCCGAGCATGCTTCAAGATGCCTCCCATATAGTGGAGAGCCATCTGGCTCAGCCCGGCGTATTCACTGCCGGCAAAAAGAGGTTTGCCTTTTTTCCAGAGAGATTGATGAATATGCATCCCCGAGCCGTTATCGCCAAACATCGGCTTGGGCATAAAGGTTGCCGTTTTGCCGTGGCGCAAAGCGACGTTTTTAACCACATACTTAAAGACCATCATCCTGTCGGCAGACCTCAAGAGGGTATCAAAGCAAAAATCGATTTCTGACTGACCGGCAGTGGCGACCTCATGATGGTGGCGCTCTACCTGCAGGCCCAGCTCTTCCATGATGAGCACCATTTCAGTGCGTATATCCTGAAGTGAATCGGAGGGACAGACTGGGAAGTAGCCTTCTCTGTGTCGCATTTTGTAGCCCAGGTTTGGCATCTCTTCGCGGGCACTGTTCCAGATACCTTCAGAGGAATCAATATGGAACATGGCGGTGTGGTTTTTATTCTCAAAGCGGACATCATCAAGAATAAAGAACTCAGCCTCGGCGCCCAGATAGGCAGTGTCAGCAAAACCACTTCCTTCAAGGAAGTTTTCTGCACGCTGGGCAATGACGCGAGGATCGCGGTTGTAGGGTTCGCGCGTGCTTGTCTCCATCACAGTACAGGTCAGGCTCAAAGTGGGAACAGCGCAAAAGGGGTCCATGAAAGCGGTTTCGGGGTCCGGTATCTCCAGCATATCGCTGGCTTCGATACTTTTCCAGCCTCGAATAGAGGAGCCATCAATACCGAAACCTTCTGAAAAAGACTCTTCGGTAAGCTCGCGAATAGGGACGGTAAAATGTTGCCAGGCACCAAAAGTATCTACAAATTTCAGGTCCACCATTTTTGCGGCATACTTTTTTGCCATTTCAACGACA
>JAGVTF010000114.1 GCA_019136955.1 Verrucomicrobiota bacterium | reverse complement strand
AAAGAGGCCCAGGGGGATGGCTCCGAAAAGGTGGAGCGCTACTACCTCAAGGCGATGAACTGCCCCCATCACCACAAAATTTTTGCGGCCGTCCCGCGAAGCTATCGCGAGCTGCCGCTCCGTTTATCGGAGTACGGCTGCTGCTACCGCTATGAGCAGAGCGGAGAGCTCTTCGGGCTCATGCGCGTGCGCTCGCTCCAGATGAATGATGCCCACATTTACTGCACTCCGGAGCAGTTCGCGTCGGAGTTTCAGGCGGTCAATGAGATGTATCTGAAGTATTTCAAAATTTTTGGTATCCAGAAGTATCTGATGCGCTTCAGTACGCACGACCCGCAACTGCTCGGCCAAAAATTCGTGGATGAGCCCGAGCTCTGGAAAGAGACCGAGGATAGAGTCCGCAACGTGCTCAATGATTCGGGCATCGACTACGTGGAGATACCCAATGAAGCCGCTTTTTATGGACCCAAGATAGATGTACAGGTCTGGAGCGCTATCGGCAGAGAATTCACGCTGGCGACCAATCAG
This sequence comes from Verrucomicrobiota bacterium, assembly GCA_019136955.1. Lineage (GTDB taxonomy): Bacteria > Verrucomicrobiota > Verrucomicrobiia > Limisphaerales > UBA1412 > UBA1412. The sequence continues at coordinate 2,363 of JAGVTF010000114.1, read as the reverse complement.
GTCGATTTCGCCATACCGGCACGCTTCGGACTGAGCTACCGTACCCGAGAAAATACGGAGGCCACTCCGCTCTGTATTCACCGGGCGCCGCTGGGAACTCATGAGCGCTTTATCGGCTTCCTGATCGAGCACTACGCCGGCAACTTCCCGCTCTGGCTGGCTCCGGACCAGGTCCGCATCCTGCCCATCGGCAACGAACAGACGGAGTACTGTGAAGCGCTGCGCAAAAGAATGCGCGCCATGGGTATCCGTGTCACAGTCGATACCAGCGGGGACAAGATCGGCGGCAAAATCCGCAATGCCGAAATTGATAAGGTGCATACCATGTTCGTCGTGGGTCAGAAGGAGCAGGAGCAGAACGCCGTGGCAGTCCGCCTGCACGGCAAGGGCGATCAGGGGCTCAGACCGGTGGAAGAGATACTGGTGGAGCTCAAAGAGAAGATTGCCGAACGCGCTTCGGATTAGTCCGTGGGGCAAAGCCATACGGCACCAAATATAAAATTATAAAAATCAGAAAGAGGCTGAGAGGGGTTCCCCGCTCGGCCTCTTTTCCTTTAGCGCCGCCGTTCGTAAATCCGGGAGAGTTTGGCGAAGACCTCTTCTTCGGTGATTTCCCCCAGGCAGCGCGCTTCACCCAGCGAGGCGCACTCGGGGTTCTTTTTGCCGATGCAGGAGCAATCGACCAAAATCGCCTCATGTTTGGGGTCCTTTGGTATCCAGGCCTCCAGCCCCTGATAGTTCCGGTAAAGCGTCAGCGAGGGGATATCCAGCGCCCAGACCAGATGCAGCGGCCCCGAGTCGCACCCCAATTGAACAGCGCAGCGGCTGATAATGGCCGACAGATGCGGAATGCTGAGCCCGGGCGGCAGGAGCTTCAATTGCGGGCACTTTGCCTCCTCCACAATCGCCTCCGCACGGGCCAACTGGCGCGGGTCCAGCGGCGTGGAGAGAAGCATCACCGCCTGCGGGTATCTCTTCGCAAAGAGCTTCACCAGCCCGACCCAGCGCCGGACCGGCCACTCCTTCATCGGCGTGCTCGTATTGGGGGAGAGGTGGATAGCCCCCGGGTGAACCCATTGAGCGGCCTCCTTCAAAAGCTCCGCGCTGATGCTCAATTCAAAGCGTGGCTCCTCCACGTCCAGACCGGCAGCGCGCAGCATCTCCAGCCGCTGCAGATAAATGGGCATGGTCTGCCGCTCTTTTACAAGCGGGGCCCAATAGCGGCTGAGCAGAGGATTATAGAAGTGCCAGCGCAGAGGCGTTTGGGAAAGTTTATCGCGAACGCCCAGAGCGGCAGAGAGATAGACCGTCCTGTCGGCACCGCTGAAGTTGAAGAGCAGGTCAAAGCGCTCGGCGCGCAGTTGCCGCAGCAGTCCCAGGCTGCGATACCACGGAGAGCTGGGGTTGGTCAACCGGTAAACCCAGGCGCGCTTCACGCAGGGGGTCATCTTCAATATCTCAGCCCCTCCCGGTGTGGTCACCACATGGAGCTCGGCTTCCGGATAATTCTGATGCAGAGCCCGAAGCGAAGGAGTCAGGTGAACGGTATCGCCCAGGAAGCCGAAGTCTACGACTACGATCTTCCGGGCGCTCCGGGTTTCTTCGTAAAACGAGGAAAGTCTCTGTTTCAAGGGGTGAAAGCGGCAACGGGTTTCGAATTCCGGCGAGCGCTCCCCTACTCGGTCTCTTTCTTACGCTCGGGAGCGGGAGCCGGCTGGGCGTCGATATCCGGTAGGCTGAGGCCCTCGGGGGCGCGGTTCATATAGCCCCACAAGGGGACATCGTCATTTTTGGTCTCGCCGCCCGTTTGCAGGTAGTACCAGTTATCCTTGATACCCGCATTGATATTCATCACCGGATTGGAATCGCCCGAGAAGCGCGCCCGGCTCAGGCTATGCCACTGGCCCTTCTGATCCTTGACCCAGCCGTTGCCATAGGCGGCGCGGCGCTCGATCTTGGCCGACTCGCCATTGCGGAGGAAATCCTCCACAAAAGAGTAGTAACCGCTCAGATACTTGCCGCCGGTAATAGTAGAGAAAGTGACCAGTTTTTTCCACTTCTTTTCTTCAGGTACGAAAAACCAACTGGTGTATTCGGTCCTCTCGCCATTGGGGAGTGCCGAGACGCAGAAACGGTAAGTTTTGCCCAGCTCCCACTCGTAGTCGAGGAAGGATTGGCCGCCGGTCCCCTCTCCGCCAAAGCGGCCGACGCGGACCGATGGGTCCTTGTAGAGCAGTTTCACCCGCTCCTCCTCTTTGACCGAGTCAGGCCGCGCCTTCCAGTCTTGGGGGTCGCCCGGGTCCCAGACGCTGAAGATCAGCAGTTTCTTGCCGCTATAGAGCTCCTGGATGCCGTAGTAGCCC
>JAGVTF010000235.1 GCA_019136955.1 Verrucomicrobiota bacterium | reverse complement strand
CCATTTTCCTTTCCAGGTACTAATTCTTCAGCTTTTGCTGAATTACCTCGTACCAATAAAGGCAGACCACTGCCACCTCCAGGCGAGCAAAAACCCTCTTCTGGGTCGGATCGCGATGTCTTAGGAAACTCTGTTCCTCAAGGACTTCCCCCTTTGCCGGGTAGGAGTGGAAGAGGGGGTGGGCCCGGCTGGGCTATGCCGCCTCCTGGTCCCAAAGCTCCCATGCACCCCGGTGCCACGCCGGGTTCAGGCATGAGCCCTAATGCCGGCCCCGACAGAGGAGGGCGATGGGGTGGCTTTGACCAGTTTAGAGACGTACGTGAAAAGAAGGCTTGGGAAGAGCTAAATAACTTCTTCAGTATGAGCCCCCACGAGCGGGATAGGGTGCTTCGTTTACTGCCCAGGGAAAGTCGTGAAAAAACACGGCGGGTTATGAAAATGTTGGATGATTTGCCTCCAGTTGAGCGCCAAAACTCATTAAAGATACTTTTGCAAATATCGGATTTGCCGCAAGATGAGCGCTCTGCCTACGTTCACAGTGCGGAGAGATGGAACTCCCTTTCTGAAGAAGAGAAACGCTTTTTCAAGATACTTTTCATGCCCTCATCTCCGCTACCAGAAATGCCACCATTGCCCTCTGAGGTGAAAGTAAAAAATCACTCGCAAGATACGGTTCAGTAGTCCTTCTTTTCTTTTTTTGAATTCTACCGGTTCTTCGAATTTAGCTGGAACGCGACTTTTCCATTGATTCATCGCGATTTTCTGCTAGAATCCACTTCGTAATTCTTATGAATATCAAAACAATTCAACTAGTGGCTGCTGCTGCACTTGTGAGTGCTGGGCTTCTAAGCGCTGAGGCACAAACACGTGTGGCACCAGCATATCCGCTTTTACACCCTCTGTTTTCTGATCATGCTGTTTTGCAGCGTGGTTTGAACGTGCCTGTTTGGGGCTGGGCAGCGCCAGAGAGCGAGGTTACTGTAGAGTTTGCAGGGCAAGCAGTGAAAGCCAAGGCAGCTAATGATGGTAAATGGATGGCATACCTGTCACCTATGGGCTACTCAGCTCAGCCGCGAAACCTGAAGGTAACTGGCATTTCAAACAACCTTTCCCAAACCGTGGAGGCTAAAGATGTTTTAGTCGGAGATGTCTGGTTTTGCTCCGGACAGTCTAACATGGAAATGGGAATTAAGAACTGCGATGCGCAGGAAGATATCGATTCAGCGAATTTTCCCAATATCCGTCTGCTGGTTGTGCCCAAAAGCGTGCAGTATGAACCGCAGCTTACGGCACAGATGAGCTGGGACCGCTGCACTCCTGAGGTTCTTTCTACAAAAGGCGTTTGGGGAGGTTTTTCTGCAGCTGCCTTTTATTTCGGTAGAGAGCTTAACACAACACTGGGTGTGCCGATTGGTCTAATTCATAGCTCTTGGGGCGGAACGGTGGCCGAAGCATGGACCAGCCCGGAAGCTCTTAAACCGCTGAATGACTTCAATGACAGATTGGCAGATGCGAAGAATGCGATAACAGCCAATCCGGGCAATCCCAATATCTGCAGTGCCCTTTACAATGGAATGGTGTCACCTGTGCTTCCTTACGGCATTATGGGTGCAATTTGGTACCAGGGCTGCTCCAATGCGGATAGAGCCTACCAGTACAGGGCATTACTCTCTACGATGATTCAAGATTGGAGAGAAAAGTTTCAAACGGGAGATTTCCCTTTCATTATTCAACAGTTGGCAGCATTTCAACCCACGCATCCTACCCCCAGAGAAAATAACTGGGCAGAGATTCGCGAGTCTCAAGCTTATGTAGCCAGCACTGTGCCTAACACAGGGTTGGCGGTAGCGATCGATATTGGGGATGCAAATGATATTCACCCCAAGAATAAGCGGGATGTAGGCAAGCGTCTGGCATACTGGGCCCTGGCGAACACGTATGGGAAACGAGAAATGCCTTTTTCTGGTCCGGTGTATAAATCATTAAGCATTGTTGATGGTGCCATACGTCTTGATTTCGATCATGACTGTGGTGGCCTGAACGCGAAGAGCGTCGATGGCGTCCTAAGTGGTTTTGCCATTGCTGGTGAAGACGGCAAATTTGTCTGGGCAAAAGCTGTGATTCAGGATGATACAGTTCTGGTCTATTCGCCAGACGTTCCTAATCCGGTTGCAGTCCGTTATGCGTGGGATATTAACCCTGTCTGCAATCTTTTCAATGGAGCTGGATTACCTGCTGTTCCTTTCCGGACAGATGACTGGCCGATGATTACTCGAGATAAGAAATAAGGATATTTCTTAAATTTTCAAAAAAGGCGTTCTCTCAGAGAACGCCTTTTTTGGCTCCTGTTACATTTTGAAAATGGATGATTGAAGGGAGGCAACTTACTCTTTGTAAAGGGTGCTTGAGCTACATTTTCTTGTATGGCTGCTGAGTGTAGCAGCTGAGCTGCTCCAAGCTTCATTAGCGACAAGGTAGAGAAAAGGCTCCTCATCCAGATACCATTTATAAATGATGCGATAGCTAACAGGTGCGTCCGCTAAATTTTTTTCAAATTCATCCAAATTGCCAACAGATAAAAGCTTCGGCTCTGGAGAGGTGAAAAAATCAATTAACTCAGTCTCGCCCAGCTCTACTGACATAGAGTTTAAATGAAACTGAAGAGTAAAAGGGGTCTGATAATAATAGAGTTCTTTAAGATCATATCCTGCTTCTTTGATATTGTTAGCAGCTTTTTCCATAACTCTACTTTCGAAGACAACCGATTGGTTTGCAAAAATAACGCGGTTATAGAATAAAATTAGAGAGAGACCTATCGCATTCAAAAGGATTAAGGTCCGTAAAAACATGATAGAGTTTTCTCTGAATTTATATGGAATATACTCAAATAACGCTTTGGCACTCAGGAGAGAAAGAGGTGG
>JAGVTF010000202.1 GCA_019136955.1 Verrucomicrobiota bacterium | reverse complement strand
TACAGCTTCGATCTGAACGATTGGATACTGGGCGTCCGTGGCGGTGTTGCAAACACCTATGACGGTTGGGCGATCTACGACCGCGGTTCCAATTCCGGTCGTCTCTCCTATATGGGCGCCGTCAACCTGATCTTCCCTGAATCCACCGGTTTCATGGAAGGTACCGAGGTTTATTTCGGTGTTGTCAGTGGTATTGATAATGGTTGGGTCTCTTCCGGAACAACCTCCGGCTGGGATACTGCCAACGTTGTCAACTACTATGCAGGCATCACGATGCCGCTGCCGGTCACCGGTCTGCGTTTTGGTTTCTCCTATGACTACCGTGGTCAGAGCGAACGCACTGATGACGCTGGCGTAATGGTCACCCGCAGTGCGTGGGCCAACGCCTTTGCCGCATATCTGGCCTATGATGTCACCGATAAGCTGACCCTCGCCAACCGTGTTGAGTACGCCAATGGCGTAAACGGTTCCTGGGGCTACTACCTCGATGATGCCATCGGTCTCGTCGGTGGTTTGATCCCTCCTGGAATAGTGCCCTCTGTCAAAGCAGCCTCCGATAGAGATGATGAGTATCTCTCTAATACCTTCACCGTCAGCTACAAGCTGTGGGAAAACGTGATCACCCGCGCAGAATTCCGCTGGGATCATGACCTTTCAGGTGACAAGAACATGGCGGATGACTGGGATCGTAAGAATGCCTTCGGCATCACGGGCAATATCATTTACGTATTCTAAACTTAATCAAATCAATAGCCTGATTAAAGACGAGCCTCCCTTCGGGGAGGCTTTTTTTTATAAAAAAAGAACAGACAAAACATCCGCTCTTCTCTTCTTAACCGAAAAAACTTTTTAGAATCTTTTTAAAATCTCGTTTACATCTTCCACCATCTTTTTCTGAAAAGGGCTAAATGAAGCAGGCAGAGGAATCGGGCCAGGATAAACGCGCGGCAGCTCCGCTCGAAGATACTCAACCACCTCCGTATCAAGCGCATCGCTGTAGAGGTTCGGCTTCCCGGAGTCTCCCTCCCTGACAAGCAGAAGAGAGCCCCAGTCAAAGCGCTCCTCCACTTTTGCCGATGCGGCGTCAAACCCTCCCGCCTTGCCCAGAATCCACTCCCGAGATGCGAAGGTTTTCTCTATTTCCGCTATTCGGGTTTCGTTCAGGCGTGGTCCGGGCTGCAGCGGCAGAGAATAGGAGGCGGCAAAAGCGCTCTGCAAGCTCTTCCCAAGCGCTTCCAGCGTGAGAACGGGGCAGAGCTGGCGCAGGTTCACCACTCGCGACTGTACGGACCTGACCCCCTTGGCACGGAGCTTCAGCGGACTTACCCGCAGGTAACGCGAAAGCCTCTCCATGCTCACCTCTACCATCAGGGTGCCATGGTGATAGGCCACGAAAGCGCTCTTAAAGAAGGCGTTACCCGAGAACTTCAGCCCTTCGGCCGTCAGGTCATTGCGACCGCTTAAAACAGCCGGAACGCCAACCGCTTTCAAAGCCTCGAGAAGTATTTCAAAGTTACGCCCGGGGTCATAATCCTCCCTGCGATTCAAAAAGGTAAAATTGAGGTTGCCCGCATCGTGAAAGACGGCGCCGCCGCCGGTCTTCCTGCGGGCCAGGCTCACGCCGTCAGCCTCAAGCGCCTCCAGATCACACTCATGGCGGGCGCTCTGATGCTTGCCGATGACGACCGTATGCTCATTGCGCCAGAGGTATAGAACGGCCTCTGCCGGAAGGAGCTCCGAGCGTAGCAACTCCTCCAGAGCCAGGTTATAATAGGGAGACAGCGAGCGGCTCTCGTGATAAAAAAGCTGTTGAACCATAGAAAACGAATCAGCTTTAGCGAGTTTGCGGCTCTATTCTTATCTCTCCAACTCTCTGTAACAGGGGCGGTTGTTTTAGTACGGCACTCCCCTTAGGGAGTCACCTTCAACCGTTCGGGCTTGGGCTCTTCCACATAGGTCACCCCCTGTTGCTTGTACGGTTTGAGGATGAAATGCGTGGCGGTGGAGACAACCCCCTGGATAGTGGCCAGCCGCTCCGAGATGAACCCGGCCACCTGGCGCAAATCCTCCCCTTCCACCATGACCAGAAGGTCAAACCCTCCCGACATCAGGTAGCAGGATTTGACTTCAGAAAAGCGGGCGATTCTCCGGGCGATCTTATCGAAGCCGCCTTCACGCTCGGGCGTGATTTTGACCTCGATCATGGCCATGACCAGAGATTCATCTTCCAGTTTATCGGTGTTTATCACCGTGGTATAGCCCAGAATGGTGCCGTCTGATTCCCAGCCTTTGATCTTTTCTTCGACCTCATCGGAAGTCTGGTTGACCAATAAGGCGATTTTTTCAACCGGCATAGCCGCGTTTTTACGCAATATATTCAGGATATCGTCCATTTTTCAGTTTTCGATTTTTGGAATTAAAAAGTAGATTAAAAAGCAGAATTGTAATTATTCATTTTCGTTATAATAGGCATCCACATGTTCAGCCACGTCACGGTAGCCGATGTCGACCTCATAGATAAGCTTGAAGTGCTCGATGGCATCCTCCTTTTTGCCCATCATTTCATAGGTCAGTCCCAGCAGATAGAGCAGCTCTTTCTTCTCCTCGTCCATCGATCTTTTATCTTGCAGGGCGTTGCTGTAGGCACGGACTGCCAGATCATACATCTTGCGCTGTGCAAAGCATTGCCCCAGAAGAAGAAGACTTGCGGTCTTCTTGCCCGGGTAGTTTTGAGTTTTTTGTAGTGCCTGAATCGCTTTGCCCAGTTTTCCCTCCTTGAAGTAAAGGGCCGCCAGGTCAAAGAGAACGATCATATCGGTTGGGTTAGCCTCTGAAAGGCTTTCCATTTCAGCCAGTTCCAGCTCGGCCTGTTGTTTTTTGAGCGCGGCTGTCTTTTCGGCCAAATCGGGGTCTTCGGGGTCCAGGGTTGCCAGCTCTGAATC
>JAGVTF010000278.1 GCA_019136955.1 Verrucomicrobiota bacterium | reverse complement strand
AGCTGAGCTGTTTGCCCAAGCCCGACCCTACTGATATGGCCACTGCCTCACTTCCCTTGGACCGAAATCATAAAGTTTTCGCTCGAGCATATCATGGCGGCGAGTGGAGTGCTTTGAATCAATACACTTACAGAGTACGTCAAAATTATAAGTCTTTGAAAATTAGCGAGCTTATGTACTCTGCCGATTTGGCCACCGAAGATGGTTATAGCAATGACGACTATGGCTGGCTGGAGATATGCAACACAGGCACTGAGACCGTGAATATGCTGGATGTGAAGTTTGTAGAAGGGATTACCTACACTTTCCCTAATGTAGACATTCCGAAAAGGGGAGCGCCTGACTTTGCTCACTCCCGAAGAGGAGATCATTCAGTCTTTTGTTTACTCCAATAGCTGGTATCCCGTCACAGATAGAAAGGGATACTCACTTCAGGTTTCGGACTTAGCGCAGGAGCCGGAAAACTGGGATATGCCCGAGGGCTGGAGGCCATCTCTTTTAAAAGGAGGAACACCCGGATTTTCGGATATGGCAATACCAGCCCCAGAGCGTCAAGTGGCTGTATTGGGAGGAAATGCTCAGTTCGCACTAGACATTCCTCTGCCAGAAGCTGGAATTCGTTGGCTTTTTTGGAACAAAGATGACTTTGTTTGGGAATATATCGCAGAAACTGAAGGGGTGGTGTGGATTAAAGAAAACGTTCAACCTTCTGATGCAGGACTCTACCGTGCAGAGTTCTCAGATGCTGAGTGTGCTTTTACTTCAATGCCTTTTGAGCTGATCGTGCTTTTGCCAGATATGGATGATGTTTCATTAGAAGAGAGCAGCGAGGCTCTCTTTGAGGCGCCAGTGTTGACTTTATCTCCTCAACTTGGGTATTGGCAAAAAGTTTCACCTGAAGGAACCTGGCAAAACATTCCTGATTCTGCAGGGCTTGCCCTGCAAATTCCCAGACTTTCTTTATCTGATGAGGGTTCTTATCGCTTTTGTTTGGGAGAGTTATGGACGAGTGAATCATTTTATTTATCGGTTACCCCTGAAATCACACCTCCAACCGTTCTTGAGCTTAAACAGCTCTCACCAACCAGTTTGGCTTTAACTTTTTCTGAGTATGTCACAACAGAGAGCGCTTTGAAAGTTGAGCACTATCAGCTGAAGGGGGAAGCTCAGGTACTGGGAGTCATTGCTGACTCCAAAACACTCATCCCAGGTGGAGTCCAAAGAGTTCTTCTTCAGACCTCTGCTTTAACACCTGGTGTTGTTTACGTTCTTACAGTAAACGATATTTTGGATGTTTCTTCTAACTCGAATAGAATTGTCCCTGCCAGTCTTTATTTCCAGTCCGAGATAAAGTCTACGGTATTGCGGCAGGTCTGGTTTAACTGTACTGGCACTCTAGATTCTCTCAGGGGAATGAGCACTTTCCCCAATCGTGCTGACCTGACCGAGTACATTCCGGAGTTTGCGACTCCGGTCAACTGGTCCGATTATTATGGACAACGTCTTTCGGCCTATCTAATTCCGCCAGAAAGCGGTGTCTATACCTTCTGGATTGCCAGTGATGACTACTCTGAGCTTTATTTGAGCACGAACAATGACCCTGCGAATAAACGGAAAATCGCCTATGTGGACGGCTGGACCAGTGCTCAAGAGTGGACTAAATACGCAAGTCAAAAATCGGACTCTCTCTTTTTGGTAGCCAATAATCCCTACTACATAGAGGCAATTCATGCCGAGGGTGGGGGAGGAGATAACCTTGCCGTACGCTGGCAGCTACCGTCTGGGAAGATTGAAGAGCCAATAGGAAAAGGTCGCTTTTATCCTGCAGCCGTCCCAGGTTCTGCAATATTGCCTTTTGCCCCGCCCGTTATTGTTAAAGAGCCAGAATCAGTGGTCTGTAATGAGGGGGATTCCGCAACATTTGAAATTTGGGCGGAAAGTGCAAGCCCCCTTACTTACCACTGGGAAGTGGATGGAGTGGTCTTGCAAGAGAGTAGCAAAAGGAGCTTCACTCTTCCCCATGTAACTCCAGCCATGGATGGGGCCAGGATCAGGTGTGTTGTCAGGAACTTTAAGGGAGCTCGGGCCAGTAGCACAGTCACTCTTTCCGTGATAGAATTGCAAAAAGAGCCGCCTGTTTTGAAAATACTTTCAGTGGAGGCAAGCCAAATTTTAGTAGAGTTTGAAGGTGTGCTACAATCCTCTGCTTCGTTGGAGGAATCCTCCTGGGTAGAAGTTGCCCGGGAGTCACCGGTATTGATTCATAATTCGAAGTCAGCTCAATTTTTCCGAGCTGTTCGCTAATCTTTATTTTGGGGTTTGAACTTTTAGTGTGTTTCACTAGAATTCTCTACGAGGATGACTGCGAAGTGAGATGAGAGTCCAAGTTGTAAGATTTTTTAAAAACAGTCCAGCGCTTGTTTTACTGACGTATTTGTTGTTTGTTTTTTTGGGTGCTGCCCTCATAGCGCCTTTTGCTGCCTGGGGGCTTGAGTATTTGGCAGACCATGTCTCTTTTCTGCAAAAGGAGCTTGAAAGCATACCTTTTCACAGGATAGTGAATCGATGCCTCATTTTTTTGGCTTTAGCTGGCTTATGGCCAATGCTAAAAGCTTTACAGGTAGCGAGTCTGGAAAGATTGGGTTGGAAAGTTCCAAAAAAGATATCCAGACAATTGGTGTTTGGTTTTTCATTTGGCCTCCCAGTTGTGCTGGTTGCCTTGCTGATCAACCTTGGAATGGGCAGAGCAGAGCTGGCAAACGATTTCAAATCTCTGCAAAATACTTTGTCGGTTGTGGGCGGAGCTCTTCTAAGTGCCGTAGTTGTGGCTGCTTTGGAAGAAACTCTTTTTCGCGGGGCTTTGATGACTGCCTTGCGCCGTGCTTATGGGCTAAAAACAGCTTTTTTGTTGAGCTCTGCTATTTATGCAATCACTCACTTTTTTGCAAAGCCGGTAAACCCTCAAACCATTCAGCTATGGAGTGGGTTTTCAATTTTGTTTCAGATGTTTAAAGGGTTAGTCTGTTGGCAAAATGTCATCCCCGGCTTTTTAAATCTTTTTATGGTGGGTCTCTTACTGGCTACTCTTTTTTATCGTATGGGTGGACTTTGGGCTTCTATGGCAGCACATGCCAGCTGGGTGTTTTTATTAAAGACGAAAGGACTTTTCATTTCGCATATCTCCGGCCCTTACAGCTGGTTCTTTGGAACTTCAAACCTGATTGATGGTTGGTTAGCCTCAATTCTTTTGAGATCGGAAGAGCGTCGTGTAG
>JAGVTF010000316.1 GCA_019136955.1 Verrucomicrobiota bacterium | reverse complement strand
TCCCGTCAGGCTGGCCGTAAAACTGAGTGGATACAATAAGATAGCGCCGATGTTCTTAGCTCCCGAAGTCCATCGCTGGATACAAAGGAGCAACAACACCGCTAATATGAGTATTCCAAATACTGCCGTTCGGCTTTTTCTAAACATCCACCGTTACGCTATTGCATATGCAAACGCAACGCCTTGAGCAAAGAGCTTTTTGCACCCCCAGAGGGTTGGCTCTTATTCGCACTATTCTTGTTCCTCAGAAGAAATGAAAATTTTGCAAAGCCTTTCCTGTCCCTTCAGCAACAGCGCTCAAGGGGTCATCGGCTATGTGTACCGGCAAGCCGGTTTCATCAGAAATGAGCTTGTTGACATTCCTTAATAGAGCCCCGCCTCCAGCCATCATGATCCCTCTGTCAACAAGGTCTGCAGCCAACTGAGGCGGACACCGCTCCAATGTAATTCTTACCGCCTCCAAAATGCTGGAAAGCGGTTCTTGTAAAGCTTCTCGTATTTCTTCTGAGCGAATGATGGTCGTCTTCGGAAGCCCTTTCCCCAAGTCCAAACCTTTGACCTCCATAGTCAACTCCTGGTCTAGCGGATAGGCCGAGCCGATGCGAATCTTAATCTCTTCGGCCATGCGTTCGCCAATTAACAAATTATAAGCCCTCTTCATGTGGGCGATAATCGCTTCATTAAACTCATCGCCTCCCACTCTCAAACTGCGGCTGGAAACCATTCCCTTCAATGAAATAATAGCTATCTCACAAGTACCACCACCAATATCCACAATCATATTGGCAGCAGGTTCCTCCACCGGCATTCCTACCCCGATGGCCGAGGCCAGGGGCTGGTCAATCGTTTGAACTTCACGAGCACCTGCATGAAGCGCTGAGTCTTTAACAGCCCTTCGTTCCACTTCTGTAATCCCAGAGGGAACCGCAACCAAAACACGGGCAGAAATCAGCTTGCGATGGTGTACTTTCTGGATAAAACAGCGAAGCATTGCCTCGGTTACCTCAAAGTCGGCTATCACACCATCTTTCATTGGACGAATTGCGCGAATACCCTCAGGCGTTTTGCCCAGCATCGCTTTGGCCGCCGAACCTATAGCAACCACCTCGCCCGTCTCCTTGTGAACAGCCACAACAGAAGGCTCCCGCAGAATGATACCCCTATCTCTGACATACACCAGGGCATTTGCTGTCCCCAAGTCTATGCCAATATCATTAGTAAAAAGGCTTTTAAGTTGTGATAACATGCATCAGAGCCTATACAAAGCAGGGATAGTTTAACCGCCTATTTAGACACAAGTCAAGTTTCTTCAAAACTTAATTAATGAAATCTCCAAGAGCCTGCAAACCCTTAGACGACTTTCGATAAACCACTCCCAGAAACCACTTCCCCAATATCCCAGGCTTTATGCTTCATCTTTTTGATGTCAGCCAAAACGGCATCAGCCTGCTGGTCTGCAACAATGGCTACCATTCCAATACCCATATTAAAGACCTGATATATCTCCGACTCATCAATATAACCAGATTCTTGAATCAGCTTAAAGACGGACAACACAGGCCAGGAGCCTTTCTCAATCACAGCATCGCAGTTCCTGGGAAGCACCCGCGGGATATTGTCAATAAAGCCGCCGCCGGTAATATGGGCCAGACCTTTCACTATGCGAGGGGCCTGGGGCAAATTGTATTTTTTCAAAAGCGTCTGAATCACACTCCCATAGCTCACGTGCACCTTGAGCAGTTCAGCCCCCAGAGTGGTTTTGAGGCCAGCCGGTTTCGAATCAAGCTGCAGCCCCATTTTTTCAAAGAAAATTTTACGAGCCAGTGAATATCCATTCGTATGAAAACCACTGGATGCAATGCCGATTAAGCGGTCGCCTTTTTTGATCCCCTTACCATCCAGCAAGTTAGACTTTTCAACCACACCCACGATTGTGCCGCTCACATCATACTCTCCCGGAGAGTAAAAATCGGGCATCTGCGCCGTCTCCCCACCAATCAGCGCACAGTTATTCTCTTTGCAAGCCTTGGCAAACCCGCTGACCAACTGCTCAAACACCTGCGCATCAAGCTTTCCCGTCCCGATATAGTCCAGAAAGAAGAGAGGCTCAGCTCCCATCACGGCAATATCCCCCACGCAGTGATTCACCAGGTCTGCGCCAACAGTGTTGTGCTTGTTCATTGCAAAGGCGATTTTGAGTTTGGTGCCGACTCCATCCACACTTGAAACCAGGACTGGCTGTTTATACCGGCTGGCCTTAAAAGCAAACAGTCCACCGAAGCCACCCACCTTTCCCAAAACTTCTGGCCGATGCGTTGATGCCAATAACTTGGGGAGTTTGGATTTAACCGTATTGCCGAGGTCAATATCCACCCCGGCTTGAGCATAAGCTTTTTTCTTCACAATTTATCCAGTTAAGTATTGTACCGCAGAGAATCCCGCTACGTCTATCCAAACGGGAAAAGCAAATCTACGCAAGCTCCAAATACAGTTCCAGGTATTATTTTTCCGGCTTATCGACATTCTCTTGCTGTTCTCCTTCGCCGATGAGGTCGAGCTCACTCACCAGCCAGCGGTGTTTGCCGCGGGTTGTCTTTTGCGTTTCTTCTACGGCCTTGAAGCTTACCTCAAAGTCGTCTCCCAGCTTCTTTTGCACTCCCGCACGAATAGAATCCAACTGCGAGGCGCTAAACTGAGGTGTCGGTTTATAGTGGAACTCCGCAACCCCAGGCTCTTTCTGGTAAAACTGCACCGCATAGAGGTTATCAAAAACTTCATCGTGCATATTAAACATCGTTAAAGAAATCCTCCTGCCCGTTGCGCTAACTAAAAACTCCTGCTCTCTTCCGGCAATCTCAGTCGCAGCCAGCCAAGGCAGTTCATGAGGATAATCTGCTGTTGCCACCTTCACATAATCTCCTGTGCGATACCGAATAAGCGGCATAACAT
>JAGVTF010000178.1 GCA_019136955.1 Verrucomicrobiota bacterium | reverse complement strand
ACCTGAACGTAATGCGGGGAGAATGACGTTTTCCAGCTGGTCTGCAAAGTCAGTCGCATAAAAAAGACTCATCGTCCTGTGACTCAAAATATTACCTTTCTTTGCCTGCTGCAGCTCTTCGCTCACTAGGGTTGAACCATGCAACCCAATCTGCACTGTTGCATGGCCGCTATCTTCCAACCACTCCACCAGTTTTTCTATTTGCGTAGAACGGCCTGAGCCATCAGCCCCCTCCACTACAATCAGCTTGCCTCTCAGTCCCTGCAGGTCCACCCCAGGGATGCCCGCTCCATAAAATTTTCTATCGGAGGGAGACAGAGATAAAATATTTGTGTAGGACCTGGAGCGAGCTCTCCGCGGAGCAGCAGAGGCAGTGGCAGATTTACCACCAGTAACCTGTTTTTTCTCCCGCGGTTTCTTTTTAAGATTTTTTTTACTTGTCTTCAAATCCTCTTTTTTCTGAAAGCGTTATTTAGGTAAAGTAAATTTCTCCAAGTCCAGATGGTTGACCAGTAGCTTGCGTACCTCTGATTGTTGTTCTTCTATGGTGCGGTTTGCGTTTATGGTGGTGAAGTCAAACTCCTCGCTCAGCTCCACATACTTTTCCAGCATTCTGCCTTGAAATATCCTGAAGCTCTCTTCACGAGTAGGGGCCAGCTTCAAATCCATACCGGCCTCAAAAAACTTTAGTTCCGGCCTGCCCGAAAGTATCCTCTCAAGAGAGACCTCCAAGTCTGCCTTGAATAGAAAAGTCAAATCAGGCATCACGGCAAAGCTATAGAGTTCTCGCACCCAGGCAGGGTCACAACCTCGCACCGTGTCGCGCACAAAAGCGGTAAAAACATAGCGGTCGCACAAAACGATATAGCCAGCCTTGAGCATCGGAGCCAGTTGGCGGTCATAGCGGTCAGCAAAGTCAGTCGCGTGAATCAGGCTAAAAGTCGTTGGTGTCAAAAGCTCCTGTTTTTTCCCTTTGCTGGTAGCACTTTTCACCAGTTCAGAAGAATTCCATTGGCTAAAAAAGACCTTCAAGCGCTGGGATTCAAGCCAACGGCGCAAAAGCTGGATTTGTGTGCTCTTGCCCGAGCCATCCACACCTTCCACTGCGATCAGTCGCCCTTTATAGCCCGACTTGCCTGATTGTCTCTTCGCGCTCATCTTTTCTCACTTTTAACCAAACTAAAATGGCTCCCCTTATTGCACTGCACCTCAAAGAGCCTAGTGCATTTTTGTCTCTTTTTCCAACTTTCTTCTATAGCTTCTCCTTTTATTATTTGCGGAAGGACCTCCAAACCTGCATCATACTTTCCAACTTTTTATTATTAGCACGAATTCTCACGACCATAGTTTTACCTATAGCCAGAAGTAAACTCGCTGCCAGAGCCGGTCTTTCGGTAGTCATTCTTTGGAAGCTGGCAACACTCATGCTATAGAGCTCAGACTCCACATTGGTCAGCACATCGGCCGAGCGTGGCGCCTGGTCAAACAAACAGTGTTCGCCAAAAAAGTCTCCCGTAACAAGAGTTGCCAAAATACATTCACGGCCCTCCACATTTATTCGAACACGCGCCTCCCCTTCAATCACAAAAAACATGCGGTCCGAGGGAGTCGCATTCTTTACCACCAGAGAATAGGGAGGGTGCTTCCTGTACTCAAGGAAGTGCCCCAGCTGCTTTAGCTGATTATCGTCCAAAAGGCCAAAGAGCTTGATGCGCTTCAAGGTCCCCATGCTCACCGCATGCGCTTTGCTCTGGAGTCTTGTATCCACGTCTTCATCGTCCTCTTCATCGAAGTAAACTTTGAATTGGGAAAAATCGCTCGCTTTAAACCAGATATCTTTACTGATCTGGTATATCCACGTGTCTTCGGCCACCCGTTCATCCTGTACCCAAGCTTCCAGAGTGCCAAAGTCTACTGGACCATATACGACGTTATCTACAGCCCAGACTTTATAATCCATTGAATCGCTTCGCTCAGGCATACAACGGCAATATAGCCTCTTTCAATAGAAAAGTAAAACAATAACTTGCATTCTTTTGATTTTTTTATTAGCCGCATTGCCTCAAAAATATGCGCACCGAAATGGTAGTGAGGGAAGTTTTGTATCTGAATAAAATCCCTTCGCAATAGAACCTCCGGCAATAGCTGAACCGGTGTATCTTGACCACACGCAATTGGGTGGATTCACTTGGAAAGAATGGCGTTCAGAAACCATATAGAATTTATCCCCCGATAGGCCTGGTTTAGGAACGCAATACTATCAGAGGCCAAATTGAAAAGAGTAATCCAAATTTAGTCCACTAAATGGGGGCACCCAGCCTCAAATAGAGACGTATCCCCCTCTGCATCTGTGTCGACCACGTAAAGATTTAGTATGTTTTTTCGCCGGGAGGTGGATAGTGTTTATCCTCGTCATCTAAAACAAGAATCCAATCTAAGTTTTCTCCCGGCTCCGGTGAGATAAATTCAATCTGATCTTGTTTATTAATTGTCCCGATTTCCGTTGCTTTTCCATCTCGCGGATTGTACCACCAGGCTTTTATCTTAGTTCCGCTTATGAGTGAGGTCTGAATTTTAAATTTTCGCCCGATCGGGACATAGATCATTGCATAAGAGCCACTTCTATCTCGAGTAGCAACAAAGCGGTACTGTCTGGCCCCGGGGACAGAGGATTGGATTTCGTCATTTACAAGGAGGTTGGGAGCGGGAATACGAGTCAAGTAAGGACGACTTTCCATCAACTTCTTACCATAGACCATTTGTTTGGCTCCAGGTTGGTTTATGGCTTCTTTCCAGGGCATTAGGGGACGATTTTTCGGGTCTCTCCCTTTGTCATACATTTGCCAAACGGAGTGATGTCCATAAGTGTGCCCACATGCACCATTGAAGATATTCCAATATAATGCCCGACGAACATCTGCCGAGGTTGAATGGCCAAATTGATCGGGCTTAAAGTCTA
>JAGVTF010000018.1 GCA_019136955.1 Verrucomicrobiota bacterium | reverse complement strand
ATAGAGAGCGTTGAGGGGGAGTATGGTTTGCAAAAAGAGGCTCGAGTCAGGCTTGCCGTGGATGCCAATCTGTTGGAAGAGGTCTGGATATTGGTACAATGATAAAGCACAAAAACATACTTATCCTGCTGCTGGTGTGTATCATGATAACCTGGTTGCAAACCTGGTGCCAATGGCCTCACAGGCTTTTGGGAGTGAAGCTTGATATTCTTCCGGCTCTGGTGTTGTACTGTGCTTTGTTTCGTAGCTGGAGAGAGTTGTTTTTTGTATGTGTTGTGGCCGGGTATTTATATGATTCGTTTTCCCTGAACCCGCTGGGGGTCACGATTCTTTCATATTTATTAATATCTTATGTGGTTTATCGATATCGAAAAGTCATTTTGTATAAGGCTGTTTGGGTGCAGACCCTCTTAGGCTTTCTTGTGGGAGTTTTGGTTCCGCTTTTGACCTTATTACAATTGACCGGATTGGAGGTTGCTCCCATGATGGGATGGTCTCTGTTATGGGTTTTTTCAGTTTTGGGAATGTCTACCGCTCTGGCTTCTCCGCTTTTGGTTTGGGGCATGCAGTATCTGATGCGTAAATATGCTGGATTGGGCAAAGGACTTTTTCTTAAAGAAGAGGGTAATATCCTCAGAAGGGAGAGTTAGGGCCAAGTTATGCTGGTTTTAGATCAACTCAGTCGTGGTGATAAGCAGATTCGCAATCTTTCGATTATTATTTTGTCGGGTCTTCTTTTGCTGGTGGCTGTTTTATGGCATTTGCAGATATTCAGTTCGGGCAAGTATGTGCAACGTTTGGAAAACCAGGCATACCGGACGGTTCGTGAGCCGGCGGTAAGAGGGAGTATTTACGACAAAAACGGTACTGTTCTGGCTTCCAGCCGTCCAGCTTACAGCATTAGTTTGTATGTGAAGGATTTATCCAAGGCTGGCCTTTTCAGTGAAGAGTACAGGCGCTTAAAAAAAATAGCTGAGTACGGCAAACTAAATGTACTGGAGCGCTCCCGCATTGCCCGGTTTAATGTGGTCAGCAATACAATTTCAGAGCTCAGCCGGATTGTAGGGGTAGACCTTGTGATAGATGAAGAGCGTTTCAACAGGCACTACTTGCAAACTCGTGCATTGCCGCTGCATGTGATGAGAGATGTTTCTTCGGAGATACTGGCGCGTTTCATGGAGAGTCCGGTTCGCCCGGTTGGGCTCGGCATTGAGACAGAGGCTTTTCGTCAATATCCTCTTAATAGTGTCGGGGGGCATTTGCTTGGATTCCTCGTTCGCCGCCAGGTGGAAGAGGAAGATATTCCTTATAGCTACCAGATGCCCGATTATGTTGGGCGAGTGGGTCTTGAGGGCGTTTTTGAGAAAGAGCTAAGAGGATTGCCAGGAGCTAAAAGCGTGCTGGTGGATAACACTGGCTATAGACAGGAAGAGAATCGGCTGATCATCCCTGTAGCAGGACAAAATGCCTATTTAACAATTGATGCGGAAGTTCAAAAAGTGGCTGAGCGAGCCCTGAAAGAGGCCAAACAGGATGTGAAAGGTGCCGTTGTGGTGCTGGATGTCACTAATGGAGATATTTTGGCGCTGGTGTCGGCTCCCTCTTACGACCCGAATTTATTTATTCCCCAGATATCTTCGGCCAACTGGGCTGTTTATAATGACGAAAACACGATGCCCACCTTGTGCCGTGCGACCTATGGCGCTTATGCTCCAGGTTCTATTTTTAAAATTGTAGTAGGACTGGCAGCTTTGGAGTCAGGGCTTGATCCGAATAAAGTTCTTTACAGCGAAGGCTCTTACCAGTTGGGCCGGCGGAGAATTGCCGATACAGCACCCTCTGGAGACTATGATTTTCGCAGGGCTTTCCTTCGCTCCAGCAACTCCTATTTTATTTCAGTGGGACTGGATAGCGGTCTCAGCAGCTTGATGAGAATGGGGGAACAGTTTTTCCTGGGGCAGAGAACAGGGATACCGACCATGCAGGAGGTCAGCGGCTTTTATCCTACTGCAAGCTTCGTGGAGGCCCAAAGAAAAAGGGGAATACCCTGGACTGTAGGCAATACAGCCAATCTATGTATTGGCCAGGGAGACATTACCGTGACTCCTCTCCAAATGGCAGTGATGACAGCAGCCATAGCTAATGGTGGCACTGTCTATTGGCCACGGCTGGTGATGCGGCTCGAATCATGGGACCCTCTCAATAAGCTCTCAGGGGAAGTTTATCCTGCAGGAAGAGTTCGAGGGACTTTGCAGGTCTCTGCCCGCAACTTAAAAGTTCTCCAGGATGCAATGTTGGCAGATGTGGAAGACAGAGAAGGGACGGGCAGCAGGGCGCAAACTCGTAACATGCGTGTTTGTGGCAAAACCGGCACAGCAGAAGTCAAGCAAGGCAGCCGCCTGATCCGAAAAGATACCTGGTTTGTTGCCTATGCGCCGTACGAGTCCCCCCGGTATGCAATTTCTGTTCTTGTAGAAGCCGGAGCATCAGGTGGGCTTACCTGCGCACCAGTCGCCCGAAAGATATTTGAGGAATTGGTATTAATGGAAAGCCGGCAAAGGAGGGTGCAGTCTTGAGTGTGCAGGATACAGGGTTTATCCCAATGCAGTCGGGAGGCGAAAGCAATGAGCGCCCTCTGCAGATGACGGTTCATGCACGGCTTGGCTTTGACTGGCCCTTGCTGGCAGCAACAGTCTGCTTGATGCTACTTGGGATTCTATCAATTATCAGTGCACGAATAGGGGTTGAAACCGATGTGAGCTGGTATCAAACCAATGGCTTCCGGCAAGGAGTCTGGTATCTGATAGGTTCAGCTCTGGCAGTGGCCATGTGTGTTTTGGACTACAAAATATTTTGCCGCTTTTCGCTTTTGGCCTACTGGATAGCGATTGGAATGCTGGTCCTGGTCTTGATTCCACATGTAGGGAGTTTGCGTTTTGGAGCGCGACGATGGTTTGACCTG
>JAGVTF010000234.1 GCA_019136955.1 Verrucomicrobiota bacterium | reverse complement strand
CAAAGACCTGGACTCGCGGATTGGCGCTTGCGCCGATACCGGTCACTGGGTACGCAGTGGTTTGAATCCGCTTTACGGCCTGAAGGTTCTGGAAGGCCGTCTGGTGAGCCTGCACATGAAAGACTTGCACGAGTTTTCCGGTGGTGGCCATGACGTTCCCTTTGGCCAGGGTGTCTCCAATATTCCAGCCCTTCTGGACGAGCTCAAACGCCAGGGCTTCAAAGGAAACATCTCTATTGAGTATGAGTACAATTGGGATAACTCTCTGCCTGAGGTTGCCCAGTGTGTTGGCTTCGTTCGTGGATATGGAACTGCCAAAAAGTACTAAACCACTACTAGACAACGTATAAAAAGCCCCGTTAAATAACGGGGCTTTTTATTTTCATACCACTCTGGGAGTACAGCTAATTATCATAGAGGTTCCTGGGAGTCATTGCCAAAAAGCGATACTTCCCGCCCAGATGATACATTCGGTCTTTCCAGAGATCCAGAGGGGGATCTTTTTGGAAAACTTCCATGGTTCTCACTGTGGAAATCAGCCAGGCCTTCCTGGCAACTTCTTCCTCCAGCTGCCCCGGGCTCCAGCCGGCATAACCCAGGAAGAAAAAAACATCCTCCACCCTCTCCAGGGAGTCTTCCTCAAAAATATCTTCTATGGAAGAGGTAAGATAAACCGAGGGGACGACCTCTCGGAAAGAATCTTTTTTCACCTTTGAGCGCAAGAGACAAAAAATGTTTTTCTGCATTACCGGCCCCCCCAGCTTCACAGCTGACTGGCGAAACACCTCCGGAATGTTTAGAACCAATATCTCCGAAAGGTTCACACTTACCGGGTGGTTTAATACCAACCCCACGGCACCCTCCTCATCGTGCTCACAAATATAAACAGCGGATTGATGAAAAAAAGAGCCCATCAACTCCCCGCTGTCCAGGAGAAGCTTCCCCTTCAGTGACATAAATTTCTGACTCATCGTTTGCCTCCGATTTATTTTACTCAAGTTTGTAGCCCAGGCGAAAGAAGGTCGGCACATCCATTTGTTGGCCTTTGTAGTAAGTTTTCTCACAGGAATCAAAACGCCCCACACTGGTGATCTGCAAATCCAAAACTCCTTGATTGGGGTCATTGTACCCTCGCCTGCTCCGGCCAACAGAGTACGACGTCTGCGACTTTAAAATATGCTCTATTTGAGAATCCGTCAAGGTTGGAGGCGGGGGCACGCGGCGCGTGGGAGGACGTTTTTTTTCAATCATCTCTCTATCCACTTCATTAAGAGACACCTGCTCTTTGTCGAGCTTTGCTGGACTTTGTCTAATCTCTTCAGGGGTCGCACGCCGGGGGTGAGTGATCAGCACCACTCTTAACTGCTCATCAGCATTCTTTGAAGCCGTGCAGGCAGCCATGATTATTCTGGCTGCCGGGTTCTCACTGGCAATTCGCCTTTGAAAAAACTCTGCATCCATTGGAGTGAGAGCTTCTTGCCCGATAAAAAGCGCCAGCACACTGCCTGCACTGCGCAACAGAGCTCCTTTCTTCAGCCAGGGGTGCTCCAAAAGTCTTTCATAAAGAGCTTCAACCCTCCCTTTCCCTTCTACGGATGTTGAAGCGACAGCCAGGGCAGCCATGCACTTTCCTTCAGCGAAAGCAAAAGAGTTTCTTAAAAGCCCTAAATCCAGAGGCAGTGGCCCGGGATGGTAAAAACTTAACCAAAGTCCCTCTACGGCGTCTGCGATCATGCGGTTGCTCACTCCATACAGTTCTAGAAAATTAGCATCCTCACCAGCCTGTGAGGCCAACAATTCATTAGATAAAGAGATGTGTAAGTGAGCATATTTGGTCATTTCATTTTGTGAAAACAGAGCCCGCACTCTGCGGTCAATCCCTTCACAGTCAAAGGGAAAAACTGAAATTGCCACAACAAACAGACCAGCCTTTGCAGCCAACTGAGCAATTATCGGGGCTAACCCCCCTCCAAGCCCTCCGCCCAGCCCAACAACCAGGAACAGGAGAGAACACCCCTCTGGCAGCTGCTCTAGTGCCTCTTTTTCTTCTTCTACCAGTGATTGGGCCAGTTCAAGACTGGCTCCCGTTCCAAACCCGCGAACTGTTTTTTTGCCCAGCTGAATGACACTGCAATGGCTGAGCTGCTCCAATGCCTGGACATCCGAATCCAGAGCCAGGTACTTAAGCCCAGCGCATGGAGAGCCTGAGAGGGCATCTACAATTTTACCGCCAGCACCTCCCACTCCCAGAACAAGACCTGTGAGTTTGCCTTCAAAGAGATCCTTGTCAGCCGTCTTGCTTTCAGCATTTGCTTCAATCATTCCGTATCCTTTCTTTTCCCCGAAAATCTTCTAAAATTAAAAATGTTGGCCAGTGGCGCTCCTGTCTTCCGAGATACTTTGGAAGCGCAGTAACGCGCCAGACCAATCGGGGTGACTAGCTGCGGCTTTTTTAATGCATCTACAAAACCATCAAGATGATTTAGACGATATGGCCAGGATTGCGCCTGAAACACGCTGCTTGCCAATGAAGATATCATCTGAATGCAGGCACCACCGCCACAAAGTACAACCCCCTGGTCTGGAGCCAAATGTATTTTCGCCTCGGCAAGGTTTTCTCGTATTATTTGGAAAATCTCCTTTAGCCTGAGCTCCATGATGAGCTGGAAGTGATCAAAGCGCACCTTGCCTCTCTCACCTTCTGACGGTTCAAAGGGCATCATCGCCCCTTTGGCCTGTGGATCGCAGATAGCTCTGCCCCAAACTGTTTTCAAGTTTTCTGCAACCCCTATCTCCAGCTTCAAACCCAGTGCCAGATCATTGCTGACATGGTCCCCCCCAATGGAAAGAGAACCGGCATAGCGGATGGAGCCTCTATGGATATATACATACTCCGTTGTGCCTGCACCCAAGTCAATGATGAGCCCCCCCTTCTGCCGCTGCTCGGCATCCATCAGGACCATA
>JAGVTF010000136.1 GCA_019136955.1 Verrucomicrobiota bacterium | reverse complement strand
TCACCGAAAAGCCGATGGCGCTCAGTGTGAAAGATTGCGATGAGATGATCGCCGCCTGCAAAAAGAACGATTGCAGGCTCTTCGTCATCAAGCAAAACCGCTTTAACCCCGCCGTGGTCGCCGCCCGCAAAGCGTTGGAAGAGGGCAGATTCGGCAAAATGGTGATGGGCACCGTCCGCGTCCGCTGGCGCCGCTTCCAGAACTACTATGAGCAGGATAACTGGCACGGCACCTGGAAGCTCGATGGCGGCGTCATGTCCCAGCAGGCCAGCCACCATCTGGATTTGCTCCAATGGTTCATGGGCCCCATCCGGCAGATGTCCTGCAAAACGGCGACCCGTCTCCTCAATATAGAGGTTGAGGATACCGCTCTGGCCACTTTTGAATTCGCCTCGGGCGCTCTGGGAGCTTTCGAAGCGACCGTCGCCACCCGCCCCGAAGACCTGGAGGGCTCCCTCAGTCTCCTCGGCGAAAAAGGCTCAGTCATCATCGGCGGCCATGCAGTCAACAAAATCCTCTACTGGAAGTTTGATGACCACCGGCCGGAAGACGAAGAGATACAGGCCCAGTTCTCCCAGGATGTCCCCAACGTCTATGGCCGCGGCCATACCCCCTTCCTGGCAGATGTCATTGAGGCGATTGAGCAGAGGAGACCTGCCCTCATGGAGGCTGAGGAGGGACGCAAAGTGATTGAAATACTGACCGCTCTTTATGAATCGGCCGCCTGTGGAGGCAAATGGGTCCGGCCCGGCTGCCCCATTGAGCACTCCCGCCTGGGCCGGGGCTAACCTGACGGCTTGAGCCGTTCTTAAAACAAAGAATCAAAAACCAATGGGCACTCTCCAGTGATTTCCCATTGGTTTTTGGCTTTTATGCCTCTGCGGCCCCAAGCTCCCAATATCTACCAGTCCGTTTAAATTTTCCAAAAAAATGAGCGTTTTACCCCGAATCCCCCTTGAACTTTTTGGACTGTTGATGTACAGTATAGATGCTCGCTCAAGGAAGATCGCGCGGCTTTCCGGCCCGAGAAGGCTTCCGGATTAGAAGCCGCGATTAGAGCGCGCGGAAAAGTAAACGCTTAAAAGATAACGGTGAAACTATGAAAGTGATTATAACATCGCATAACCTCAAAGCCACTGAAGCCATTGAGGCACACGTTAAAAAACAGCTCGGAAAGCTCGATCGCCTCATTCCGAATATATTGTCTGCAAGAGTCAACCTGGAAAATGACACGAGTAAGATGCATGTTCCGTGTAAGTGTCTTGTCCGCTTAGAAATCCCAGGTAACGACCTCATCGCGGAAGACTGGCAGACTGATATGTATACGGCCATTGACAATGTCGCCAAAAAATTGGCCCAACAGGCCCGTAAAAAACATAGCAAACTCAAAACGGTTGTGAAACGAAGCTCCAATACTTCAGAAGTGGAGCAGATGCTTAAAGGTAGTGAGGAAGCCGTGAGCGAATAACCGCACCGTAAACATCAGATTTAAACTGAAACTTGAATCGCCTCTTCAAACAAGGGGCGATTCTTTTTTTATGAACTAAAGCGTGGGAACGAAGACTAGAGGAAGTAACCGCGCTGCTTCTCCGATATCGGCAGCTCCAGAAACTCCATCACCTGGAGCATATCCTCCCAGACCAGCCGCTTCACCTTCGCATTGGCATAGCGCAGAAGATAGGAGGGATGAAAAGTCGGCATCACCTGCATCCCGTGGAACGGCTGGAACTTGCCGCGGATGCGGCTGATGGGCTGGCTCTGGGCCAAAAGGGCATTCACGGCCGTCGCCCCCAGCGCCACGATCACTTTGGGCTGGATAATTTCAATCTGCTTCACCAGCCAGGGATAGCAGATCGCCATCTCCTGCGGCGTTGGTGGCCGATTACCGGAGGATTGCCCCGGCGTATCGGGCCGGCACTTCAAGATATTGGCAATGTAAACCTCCTCGCGGCTTAACCCCATCGCCGTGATGATCTTGCTCAAGAGCTGCCCCGCTCTGCCCACAAATGGCACTCCCTGCGCATCTTCATCTGCTCCAGGGGCTTCCCCAATAAAAACAAGCGGCGAATCCACATCTCCCAGCCCAAAAACAATATGCCGCCGTGAAGCTGCCAGATGAGGACACTGGGCACAGCTCAATACCTCTTGCCGGAGCGCCTCCATCTTTTCAAGCTTCTCTTCCCGAGCAAGCGGTGTTCCCAGCTTTATTTCTATATTCATTCCACTATAAGGGTTTGCAGCTCTTCTTGGGCGAGCCGGAGGAGAAGGGACGGGAATGTTCAGAGGAGCCGTTCCAAAGGCAGGGGCGAGCCCTCCCCTGCCGCCCTGCCGCCTTGGAGAAAAGGTGTCCAAACTTCGGTCTGCCTGATGGGAAGGCTCTTCAAAGAGGGCATTGAGCGTCTCTGGGGAGAGCTGAACATACTTCACCCCGCGCTCCTTTTGAGCCTCCAGGTAGTTCAGTACATCCTCAATCGCCTCGTTAAACACGCTCACGTCTCCACGGTTCAGGGAACCTTTATCAGCTCCACTTTAAATTCTTTTTTCAGCTCTTTGGAGAGCTCGGTCAGCTTTTCACGGCGTTTTTCCGCTTTCAACTGCTCTTCAATCTTCTTTTCCACTTCGCTCAGAGCAATCAACCCGGCTTCATTGTGTTTCACCACTTTAACCAGGTAGATACCTTCTGGCGTCTCGATGAGCCTGCTCAGCTCCCCATCTCTCAGCGCAAAAGCCGCCTGGTCAAACGCTCCGCCAAGCTGCCCTCTGAGAAAGACGATCGTGGCGCCGCGGTTCCTTGTGCCGATGTCGTCTGAGTGCTCCTTCATCAGAGCGTCAAAGTCTTCTCCATCACGCGCCTTTTTCAAGACCTGCGCCGCCAGCTCTTTTTTGGCTGCCCAGTCTTCCGTATTGAGCTCGCGGCCGCTCAGGTTATCAGCCTTGGAAAATAAAATAAAACCGCCCATGAACATCTCCTCGGCGTCAAAGAGCCTCCTGTTCGATTCATAGAACTCACGCACCTCCTCGGGCTCCACCTCTACCTTGATGTGGCGCTCCATGTAGACGGCGCAGATGCAGACCTCCTCCATGTTCTTGAGGTAATCTTCATAAGAGGGCCAGCCCTCCAGCATCACCTGCCGCCGCAACCGGCTTTCTTCCCCGGCACGCTTCAAGAGCCGTTCTTTTTCCTCCTTAGCTTTTTCTTTGCCGAGCCTCAGGTCTTCAGGTTCAGCCTTCAGGAGGAATATCTTCCTCAAAATCAACTGCTCTAGCATCTCAGTCTCCACTTTTTTGACTTCGCTGGAGGGAACACTCCGGACTGCGGCGGCCAGCCCCATACTGTAGCGGATGTAGACCTCATCGAGCTCTTTTTGCGTAACGGTGAAGCCGTCGCCTTTGGCGGCAAGCGGCTCCTCCGCTTCCTGGATCAAAGGGCCCGCCAGCGGCGAACCCTGGCCCAGCGCAATCGGGGCGACCCCTCCGCAAAGAAGAGTCGCCAATAGAAAACTGAATCCTATCCTAAATAAAAACTTCATTTCAAACTAGAGAACGATCACCCGCGCATCAAATATCTCGGGCTCTCTCCTCAATTCTTCCAATACTTCGGTCGGCGGAACCCCATCCAGGTTCAAGACCATCATGGCCTGGCCGCCCGCATCGCTCCGGTCCAGCGTCATATTGGCAATGTTCACCGAGTAGCGGCTCAGGAGCGCGCTCACCTTGGCGACCACGCCAGGCTTATCCAGGTTCTTATTCATCAGAATCACCCCCTGGGGTATCACCTCCACGCGGTATTCATCAACCTGTACAATCCGCGGCGCCATGCTGGCTCCAAAGAAGGTGCCGCCCACGACCAGCCGCCCTTCGGAGGAATCCACCTCGACGCTGATCCACTCGTTGAAATCCAGCGTCTCGGGAGAGACATTGGAATCCACCTGCAATCCACGCTTTTTCGCTTTTGCGTAGACGTTGATGTAGTTGGTCCCGTTAGAGGTCCCGCGCATAAAGCCAAAGAGAACGGACCTGATGACCGGATCATGCTTGACCGATGCGGCCCTGCCGCCAAAACCGATCGTCAGCTTTTCGTTACTCCGCGGTGCCAGTTGGGAAGCCAGTGAACCGAGCTTCTCACCCAAATGCAGATATGGCTTCAATGCGGTATAGTCGCGGCCTTCCAGATTCCAATCGGGCAGGTTGACCGCATTGCGAATCTCACCCGTCCTCAGATAGGCGACGATGCAATCGGCAATCTCTTCACCCACGCGGACCTGCGCCTCCTTGGAGCTGGCCCCCAGGTGCGGCGTCATCACCAGGTTGGGAGCCTTGCGCAGCAGCCCCTCGGCAGGGAACGGCTCCTGGCTGTAGACATCCAGTGCCGCACCACCCACCTGGCCACTCTTAAGCGCTTCCACCAGGTCTTCCTCAACGATGATGCCTCCGCGGGCACAGTTTACCAGCTTGACGCCCCGCTTCATCTTCTTGATCGTCTCCGCATTGATAAGCCCTCGCGTCTCATCGGTCAGCGGAACGTGAAAAGTAATATAATCGGCACGCTTATAGATATCTTCCATCGTGACCATCTCCACCCCCAGCTCTTTGGCCATAGCCGCCGAAAGAACCGGCGAATAGGTAATGACAGTCATCCCAAAAGATTGCATACGCCGCGTCACCTCTGTGCCAATGCGCCCCATGCCGACCACTCCAAGCGTTTTGCCGAAGAGCTCGGTCCCTTTGAATGTTTTGCGGTCCCATTGGCCGGCCTTCATTGAGGCGGTGGCGTCGGGCACCTGGCGCGCCAATGAGAGCATCATCGCGCAGGTCAGCTCTGCGGTGGCGATCGTATTGCCCGAGGGTGTATTCATCACGACCACGCCGGCCTCCGTTGCGGCGGCCACATCCACATTGTCAACTCCCACTCCGGCACGCCCGACGACCTTCAGTTTGCTGGCGGCAGCAATCACACTGCGCGTAATCTTCGTCTCGGATCGAACCACGATCGCGTTTACATCGCTAACCATCGAAATCAATTCAGATTCAGACGGTCTTTTTTCAAGGATAATGACATTTAACCCCTCGCTTTGCTGCAATACGGCTATGCCTTCGGAGGAGATCGGATCGCAAACTAGAACATTCATTTTTTAGCAGGCCTTTGTAATATCAGGCGCTTCTAGTTTTGCAACTTTCACTGCGGCTGTCCAGAAGCTATTTTTTCGCTTTTGGCCAGACTTTTCCACTGACAGCGAACGTCGGATACCTCCCATCCTTCTCCCGCAAACCACCTTTCACACAATAAAAAACTTTTTTTAATCGCTGGCCGCTTGCAAAACAAATTGACTCTGCTATACTTTGTTCCTAACTCGTTTTATTATGAGGTCTCTTATGTTAGTCAAAGCCAGAGCCAGATTTTTCCGGTGGAGCGCACCGGTGGTCGGTTTCCTGATTGTCTTACTCTCTATGAGCGGATGCTCTCAACAGCCGGAGGGATTGCCCGACTGGGCGCTCTCTGCCTCTGCTTCCGCCACGGCCGCTCCAGAGACTCCCAAAGCTCCGAAAAACTCGAAGCTGAAGATCAACTATCCGCTTGATGAGGCGATGTTCCCTCCGGAAATCGTCGCTCCCACTTTTCGCTGGGAAGACCAAACCCCCTCCGCAGACCGCTGGGTGCTGAGCTTCCAGACTGCCGCGGGCACGCAAAGCTTCCTCTGCACCGATACCTCCTGGCGCCCCAACAGGGAGACCTGGCAGGAGATGAAGAATATCTCCGTTGAAGAACCGCTTCCGGTCACCATCACCGGCTTCAATAAGAGCAAGAGTCAAACGCCCCTCTCCAGTGCAAGCGTCCGGATAATGACCTCGACCGATGAAGTGGGCGCCTCCATCTTTTTCAGGGAAGTGATCCTCCCTTTCCAGGATGCCGTCATTGAC
This sequence comes from Verrucomicrobiota bacterium, assembly GCA_019136955.1. GTDB lineage: Bacteria > Verrucomicrobiota > Verrucomicrobiia > Limisphaerales > UBA1412 > UBA1412. The sequence goes on along the minus strand of JAGVTF010000136.1, from coordinate 6,445 downwards.
CCCTCCAAAATCCGCTGGCGCTATGGCTCCATCGACCGCGAAGAGCAGCCGCCAATCGTCCTGGAAGACCTCCCCGTTTGCGGCAACTGTCACTCTTTTTCTGAAGATGGCTCACTCCTGGCGATGGATGTTGACTACGCCAACAGCAAAGCCTCCTATGTCATCACCCGCACCCAGGAGGAGATGAAGCTCCATACCAGCGATATTATCACCTGGAACGATTACCGCCGCGAGGACCGCGAGCAAACCTATGGCCTGCTTTCGCAAATCTCCGCCGATGGCCGCTACGTCCTGAGTACGGTCAAAGATAAATCGGTCTTTGTGCCGATTGAGGATCTCTATTACTCGCAGCTCTTCTTCCCGATTAAGGGAATCATTGCCTGCTATGACCGGGTGGAGGAGAAGTTCTTTGCACTCAAAGGTGCCGATGACCCGTTTTACGTCCAGAGCAACCCGACCTGGAGCCCCGATGGCAAGACCATTCTCTTTGCCCGCACCGAAGCCTATGACCTGCTGCACACCCAGGGCGAAGGCAAAACACTCCTCACTCGGGAGGAATGTAAAGAGTTCGTGGAAGATGGGAAGCCGTTCCAATTCAAACTCTACAGGGTCGATTTCAACGACGGTGAAGGCGGCGAGCCAACCCCGCTGGAAGGAGCCTGCGAAGACGGTGTGAGCAATTACTTCCCCAAATACTCCCCCGACGGCAAATGGATTATTTTCTGTAAATCCTCCAGTTACATGCTCTTACGGGGCGATAGCCGCCTCTACATCATGCCTGCCGAGGGTGGCGAGCCGCGCCTCATGCGCTGTAACACTGATGAGATGAACTCCTGGCACAGTTGGTCGCCCAATGGGAAGTGGCTCGTCTTCAGCTCCAAGGCCAATGGTCCCTATACCCAGCTCTGGCTCACGCACATTGACGTGAATGGCGAAAGCACTCCGCCGGTCGTTCTGGAGCACTTTACCGCCCCAGACCGCGCAGCCAACATCCCAGAGTTCGTAAACCGCCCGCCAGATGCCATCCGCCAGATCACTACGCAATTCCTTAACGATCTCTCCTGGTGCCGTGCAGGGGACGAATTTTTCCGCAATCAAAAACCTGATGAGGCCACCACCAACTATCTCTATGCGCTCAGCATCAATCCCGATTGCTTCCAGGCGCATCAAAAACTCGGCTTCCTCTACTTTAACGTCTTTAACCAGCCGGAAAAAGGCATGGAACACATGGAGAAAGCCATTCAGTTGGAGCCCCGCTATGCGATGAGCCAATACGATTATGGCATGGCGAACCTCCACATGAAGAAGTTCAGCGTCGCCAAAGTCCATATCGCCGAAGCCATCCGCCTGATCCCGCGCGGTATTGATAAACAATACGATGCAGCCGAAATGCGCTTTCAGCTTGCCCGCGCCGTTCTCTTTGATGGAGACGTCTCCAACAGTATCCCGATACTGGAGGATGCGCTGCAACGTAACCCGAAACATGCCGAAGCCAATTACCTGCTGGCATTGCTGCTGGTCAATAACAATGAAGTTTCCCGGGCGATTCCTTTCCTGGAGCAGGCTATTTCAATCAACGCCAAAGTAGATCGCAATCCGGAGATACATGCCCGTATAGGTGCCTACTATGCAGAAGCTAAACAGTACAACAAGGCACTAAAAGAGGCTGAACGGGCCCTGGCCCTGGCTCAGGCTCAGAACAACACCGATTTGATCAATGAAATGGTCCAGGTGATTCCTCAACTGCGCAATTTGGCCGCCCGAGAATAGTTTTACAGCCAGACCGTTTTGTGTTAAATTGCGCCTTGAAGTCGGCCACCTGGCCGAGAAGAAAGCGATGTCTAAGCAAAACGACAAAAAACAGAACAACAAAAACGATTTTCGTCCAAAAATAGAGAGAAAGTCGCCGCCACCTTTTGCTTCCAAAGGCCTGCTCGCCTGGTTCTTTATCCTCGGGATCATCTGTATTCTGATCTTCTTCCGCGAACCACCAGGCAACGGAACCGAGCAAATCTCCTATACGGAGTTCATCTCCCTGATTGAGAATGGACGCCTGGCCGAAGGCGGAGAGATTCTTTATAACCCGCAGGCGCCGGAGCTCAAAAAAGTAGTCGGTAAATATTACCAGGATAAAGGAATGGCCGGCTCCTCCGACAGAAGCGTATCCTCCCCGGCCCTCACTCCCTTCAATATCAAAACCCATCTCTCTGACGAGGTGCGGGAGAAGCTCCTCATGGCTGACTTCAAAATGAAGGAAGTGAACACCGCCTGGCAGAGCCTTCTCTTTGGCATCGTCCCCTTCATTATCATTGCTCTATTTATCTACTTTTTGCTGATGCGCCAGATTCGCGGCGCCAGTCGTGGCGCGGCTACCTTTGGCAGGAGCCGTGCACGGATGCTCAATCGCGAAAAAAACAAAACCACCTTCAATGATGTGGCCGGAGTGGAGGAGGCAATCGAAGAGGTTCGGGAGCTGGTTGAGTACCTGAAGAATCCCAAGAAATTTCTGAAGCTTGGCGGCAAAATCCCCCGCGGCGTCCTGATGGTCGGCTCCCCCGGAACCGGTAAGACTTTGCTGGCCAGAGCGATCGCCGGAGAAGCGGAGGCAGACTTTTACAGCATCAGCGGCTCGGACTTTGTCGAAATGTTCGTCGGTGTCGGTGCCAGCCGTGTTCGCGACATGTTTGAACAGGCCCGCAAAAACACGCCGTGCCTGATCTTTATTGATGAAATTGACGCCGTTGGCCGCAGCCGCGGTATCGGCCTGGGTGGCGGCAACGATGAAAGGGAACAGACGCTCAATGCGCTTCTGGTGGAGATGGATGGCTTTGAAGCCCAGGAGGGAGTCATCATCATTGCGGCTACCAACCGCCCTGACGTGCTGGACCCGGCCCTCTTGCGTCCGGGGCGCTTTGACCGCCAGGTCGTCGTCAACCTGCCCGATATTAGAGGCAGAGAGGCGATTCTCAAGGTCCACGCCGCTCAAGTGAAGCTTTCCAAAGATGCCAACCTGAATACCATTGCCCGCGGCACCCCCGGTTATTCAGGCGCTGAGCTCGCCAATCTCCTCAACGAAGCGGCTCTCATGGCCGCCCGCTCCAATAAAAAAGAGGTCGATATGTCCGACCTGGAAGAGGCTCGCGACAAGGTCCGCTGGGGCGGGGAGCGCCGCAGTCTGGCCCTGACCGAAGAAGAGAAGCAGATCACCGCCTGGCATGAATCCGGCCACGCGCTTTTAAACGTCCTCTTGCCGCACATGGACCCCCTCCACAAGGTCACCATCATCCCGCGCGGTCAGGCACTGGGCGCCACCATGTCGCTGCCCAAGGAGGATATTCGCAACCGGACCCGTAACCAGATGCTCGATATGATCGCCATGGCGATGGCCGGACGCATTGCCGAAAAGCTGATCACCAACGATATCTCCACCGGTGCTGCCGGCGATATCAAGATGGCTACTCAGTTGGCCCGCAATATGGTCTGCCACTGGGGGATGAGTGATAAACTGGGCGCCGTTCTCTATGGCGAGGATAATGAATACGTGCTTTTGGGGCGCGACATGGTCCGCGGCAAGGAGTACAGCAATGAAACCGCCCGCCTCATCGACGAGGAGGTGCAGAGAATCATTCACGAAGCCTACCAGATGGCTGAAGACTTGATCCTCAAAAACAGGGATAAGGTCCAGCTCATTGCTGAAACTCTGCTGGAACATGAAAGCCTCAGCGGCGAAGAGGTAGCTTCCCTCATCCAGACCGGTAAACTGCCGCCACCGCCCGAGCCGCCCAAGGCACCCTCCCTCCCACAATCCGAGGAAGAGGAGAAACTGCAGAGCGATATCCGGCTTGCCGGCCTGCCTCAGGATGAACCGCCACCGGCACCCGCAACGGCATGAGGAGATGATATTTACCTGTGACTCCGTCACGAAACAACCGTGCTAACAACAACTAAACCATGAAACAGCGATACTTTTACCCGCTAACGTTATTCCTGGCTCTTTTCTTCTTTGCCTCTTTGCAAGGTATTGCCCAGTCGGCCGCCGCTCCCCCCAGGGCAAGCGTCTTCAATGGAATTGACGTTTTGAAAGAAAAGGCTTATGCGCCGCTCCAGGGCAAAAAAATTGCCCTCCTGACCAATCAGACCGGCCAGGATAAGGAGGGCAACAGCACCATCGACCTGCTCTACAACGCCCCCGGAGTCAAGCTCATGGCGCTCTTCGCACCCGAGCATGGTATCCGCGGCGATAAAGACCAGGCCATTATTGAGGATGGCAAAGACTCAAAAACCGGTCTTCCCATCTATAGCCTTTATGGCAAAACCCGCAAACCCTCCCCCGAGCAGTTGGCAGGGTTGGACGCAGTCGTCTTTGATATTCAGGATATCGGCTGCCGCTTCTATACCTATATCTCCAGTATGGCCCATGCCATGGAGGCCTGCGCGGAGGCCGGCATCCAGTTCATCGTCCTGGACCGCATCAACCCGATTAACGGACGCGACGTGGAGGGGCCCGTAGAGATTGATAAATCTACCTTCGTCGGTATCCACCCGATCGCTCTGCGCCACGGGATGACGATTGGCGAGCTGGCGCGGATGTTCAATGAAGAATGCCAGTACCATGCCCAGCTCACGGTCATAGAGCTCCAGGGCTGGAAGCGCAAAATGTGGCAGGATGAGACCGATATCCCCTGGGTCAACCCCTCCCCGAATATGCGCAGCCTCTGGGAAGCCACACTCTACCCGGGTATCGGCGTGCTGGAGTTTACCCCGCTGGCAACCGGCCGCGGGACAGCTATCCCCTTTGAACTCCTGGGCGCTCCCTATATCCAAAGCGAGCAGCTTGCCAGACGCCTCAGCCAATATGGAGTGAAGCATATTGACTTCACACCCTTTACCTTTACCCCAACCGAGCGGCAGTTTGCAGGCCAGCCCTGTCACGGTCTGCGCTTTAACATCCTCAACCGCGATAAACTCCGCATCATGGATGTTGGCATCGCCCTGGCCCAGATACTCCATCAGGATTACCCTTCTGATTACGCTTTGAAGAACCTGAATACCCTCCTGCTCCATACCCCGACGATGAAGGCCATTGAGCAGGGCAGCTCGCTCAAAGAAATTCACAGCCTCTGGGCGCCCGAGCTTAAAGACTTCAAGAAACGCCGCGCCAGCTACCTCCTATACAAATAAGCCAAAGATGGGAATCTCCCCCAAAGAGTTCAGCCAAATGCAGAAGCGCCTCGAGTCAGCCGCTTCTGGGGCTGAAATTGAGTGGGGCTGCAACCAGGCTCACTCGGTTCTTCTGGGTATTGACCCCTCGCTCAGGGCGACCGGCTATGGAATCATCCGCGCCGGCTCCAGGCGCGAAGCGCCGATCCTGCTGGAGTGCGGCACCATCAAGTGCCCGCCCAAGCTCCTCCACTCACGCTGCTTTCTCCAGATCGCGACCACCCTTCGCCAGGCTATTGAAAAGCACCAGCCGACCGTCTGCATCGTCGAAGGGCTCTTCTACGTCCACAACCTCAAGACCGCCCTTGTGATGGGGGAAGCCCGCGGCGCAGCGCTCCTGGCCGCTGCCGAGTATGGACTCGATATCTTCGAGATGGCCCCACGTCGCGTCAAGCAGGCTATCGTCGGATACGGCGGCGCCCAAAAACTGGCAGTTGCCAAAATGGTCCAGCGAATGCTCTCTTTGCAAGAACTGCCCGAGCCCGACGCTGCCGATGCCCTGGCTCTGGCCCTGGCCTACCTCCAGGAATCCGGCAAACCGACCCTCTCCCCTTTGGAGAAAATATAAAAGCCTCCCGCAAGCAGCGGAGGGCTACCCTTCAACCAGCTTTTTGATTCCTCTCACAAGGTTATTAAAACTCGTTGACCTGTTGCTGCCATCAATCCTGAGGAAAGGTGCGATACGTCGTGAACCTGAAATTTTACTGTATTCGTTCCTGGTCAGTCTTCTTAATTCGTCCGGCGCATTGGCCAATCTATCCGGCTCCCTGTATCTTCTGTTATTTTGTTTTTCGGATAACCGCTTTAATTTTAGCCCCTTTTCCACCGCAGCCAAATCACCCAGGAAAAAATTCTCCAGCTCGTGGCAGGCAATCCGGACCAAAGTACGCCCGGCCTTACCCGTTTCCCGAATCAGCTCCTGGAGTTCTTTTTTTACAATGCGACAATCAGCACCGTCCTGATCCATCAGCACTAAAAAGCAAGCATCATCCCCCTGCCAGCCCTGAATACGGCGCTGGAGTTTTTTCTTTAAGTCGTTTTTTCCTTCAAAAGAAAAGTAGCGGATAGAGATATTTGAAGAGAGAATTTTTGGAAGAATAATCTTCAGGACTTCTTCTGCCGATCTCTCCTCGAGTAAACAAACCAGTTTCATTACGGATTTGCTCTGCCAAATAAACCCTCTTTCCAGAGGGCCCCCATTTTATCCCCACTTTTCATGTAGGCG
>JAGVTF010000070.1 GCA_019136955.1 Verrucomicrobiota bacterium | reverse complement strand
ACAGGTGCGTTGCGGCTTTTGGCAAATAAGCGCATTCACTTTGTGCTCAGCACTCCCAGTATGATTCGAGCTTTGACTCGCAAAACCTATGGATTGGGAGTTGATACCATTCAAAAGTTACGCTCGGACCAGGGTGAAAAACAAATTTCCACTCAGGAAATTGTCTTTGATATTAAAGACCAGGAGAAAGAAGGAGCTCCTGTTGAGACCTCTGCAATTTCTTTTGTTGATCAGATTTTGCTGGAGGCCCTTCGAATGGGAGCTACTGATATACACTTTGAACCTTACCCCTCTTCAGTTCGATTGCGCTATAGAGTAGATGGAATACTCCAATCTATTCCTGTGCCTCTGGACTTGCGCAAAGTCTATGAAGCAATTGTTTCAAGAATGAAAGTTATGGCTGGACTGGACATTGCAGAGCGCAGAATACCACAGGATGGGCGCATTGCAATGAAGAGCGAGGATGAGGAATACGGATTGCGCGTTTCTATTATTCCCACTCGCCATGGAGAAGCCGTCTGTCTCCGTATTCTGGGACGACAAAGCCTCTTTATGGATTTGACGCAGATAGGATTGACCGGCCGCCAACAGGAGTTGATTCAACGTTTGACGGCTTTGCCCCAAGGCCTGGTTCTCATATCCGGCCCCACAGGTAGTGGGAAAACAACAACACTTTATGCCGCACTGGCTCACTCCAACGATACTGGCCGCAAGATTATCACTATTGAAAATCCGATCGAATACCAACTGGAAGGGGTTTGTCAGATACAGACCCGAGAGGAAGCAGGCTTAACCTTCTGTTCAGGTCTGCGCGCTATTTTACGACATGATCCGGACGTGGTGCTCATCGGAGAAATTCGAGATGTAGAGACTGCTGAAATTGCTGTGCGAGCTGCTCAAACAGGCCATCTGGTATTCAGTACGGTACATACAAATGACAGTATCAGTGTCATTACGCGTCTCCTGGAAATGGGCATTGAGCCCTTCTTGATAGGCTCCTCCCTGGTATGCTGTATTTCCCAACGACTGGCCAGGCGCATTTGTATGCAATGCAAGGAGCCCGATACGAACATCCCCCCGGAGATAGCGGAGGAGATGAAACAGGCATTGGAAGTTCCTCGCCAGGACCTGCGGGCATGGTTGGGGAAAGGATGCCTGGAGTGTGAACAAAGTGGTTATCGGGGCAGGGTCGCTATCTATGAGTTTTTCCTGATGAATGACGAGATTGCAGACCTGATTAGTCCAGGTGTTAAAACGACCGCCTTGCGTCAAGCCGCCTATGCCGCAGGTTGGAGGCCTCTGCGCTGGCACGGCTGGTCTAGAGTGCAGTCGGGGCTAATTTCACTCGATGAACATGAGCGGATCAGTGGCGTCCTGGATCAGCAATACTTGTTGGGCAAGAAATAGCTATCTTTTTCCATCATACCAAATAGGCAAAGTTTCCTTTTTTTTAAGCACAGCTTCACCATGTCTGAGATAGCTAACAACCAGCTTGAAATAATCTCTCAGACTGTATAGATACAATTTTCTATTTGATGTCTGAATAGGATTTTTGAGAATTACGATTCGGGCATTCTCCTTTTTTTGCTGTTTTGCCGCACGCTTCATGCGCTTACTAAAATCGATCTCTTCAGACGCAAAATATTCTGTGCTAAACCCTCCCAGACTCCTAAACAGATCTCTTTGGCAGAAGATAAAAGACCCCGGAGCCCAGAGAAACAGCCTGCTGATACACCTCCAAATGTGGAGGGTTAAAAACGAGATGAGGCCGTTTGTTTTCATGTAGACAAGAGCGCCTCCACCCAAGACGTTTATTTTACTTATTTTGCCCAGTAGCTCCCTGAAAAGTTCCTGAGAGGCAAATGAATCAGCATCGATAAAGATAAAATAATCTCCGCTTGCAATGGAGGCTCCTCTGTTTCTGGCCTTTGATATTTGGTTTTCAGGCTCAAAAATAACCTGCGCGCCATGACTAATTGCGATTTCCGGCGTTTTGTCTGTTGAGTTATTGTCGCAAAGGATTAGTTCATAGCTATGGCCTTCAGCTAAAAACACCTCCAGGGATTCCTTTAGCTCACGTAATGACTCATCCAGAAGGGCCTCTTCATTGAAGGCTGGAATAATAATGGAAAACTTCACTGCCGAGGCTGAAAGATGAATGTTTCGTTATCGGGAGTGTTTCAAAAACCACCGGTAAAGTTCTGGATTGTCATAGGTCTGAGTCCAGGAGTTATGGTCGACTCCCGGATAGATAGTTAAATTGAGTTCTTTTACCCCAAAGGCCTGAAGCCCATTTCGCATTTCTCTGGATAGTTCGCTGGAGACTACAGAGTCGGCAGCTCCATGAAAAATCCAAAAAGGAAGGGAGCGCAACTGGGCTGCCTTTTTGTTTGGCAAGCCCCACGCTTCGTGATAGGTTCCCCCTCCACAGATTGGGGCGACCGCGGCAAAGCGCTCGGGATTTCTAATTGCCCAGCTAAAGGAGCCAAAACCACCCATAGAGAGGCCTGTCAAGTATACCCTCGTTGGGTCTGCATCTTTTACATCTTTCAATACCTGCTCCAACATGCCATTAAGCTCTTCAAGCTTCCAGGGCCACCAGCTATCTGTAGGGCATTGAGGTGAAACAGCGATGAACTCAAACTTCGAGTTCTTTTCAACCAGCATGGGCGGACCGTGCATCTTAAGTTTTGCCAAGTCACTCAAGCTGTCGCCACGCTCACCGAGACCGTGCAAAAAAACGAGCACTGGCCACTTTTTAGCAGCGTCGGGCTGTGAGGTTTCCTGTGAATAGCTTTCGGGCAAAAAAAGGAGATAGTTCAAAGAGCCGGTAGATTGAGCGACCTGCTTACCTGGAACTGGTGCCCCCAGTTTTTGCGAGGATTGCTCTGCAGCCTGCACCTGTGCAACAGGAATAAAAGCCAGTGCCATTACTGCAGCAAGGGCGCTCAATCCGTAAATAATTGATACGAACGTTTTCA
>JAGVTF010000313.1 GCA_019136955.1 Verrucomicrobiota bacterium | reverse complement strand
ATTTATGCCTCCTGTAGGAGCTTCTCCACAAGGTAACGATATAAACAATCAGGCTGAGCACATCCAATGGTGTCACGTCCAGCTCAATCCGGAAGAGGTAGCCGTTCGTGCTTATGAATTTTATGAAGAAGGCAGCTGTATGTATGCCTCTTTCAAGGCATTGTCCACATCAATGTCTGAGGCGGTCGCGAATACCAACCCTGGCCTGAGCAGAGCGCTTCGGAATTTTCCCTGCCACATGATGAAATACGGTCACAGTGGCCTGGGTGGTCAGGGTACTTTGTGTGGAGCCATCAACGGCGCAGCTGCGATGTTTGGCCTTTTTATAAAAGAGAAGTCTACGCTCGACGCATTGATTGCAGAGCTCTGCAGCTTTTATGAGTCGGCAGAGCTTCCTGTATTTAGGCCTGAAAACTCCAAGTTCGAGCCAATGCCTCAGTCTGTTGCCGGCTCAGTCCTTTGCCATATTTCTCAAACAGTCTGGTGCCAAAAATCAAGAAAATCGCCTTTTTCAAAGTTTAGATCTGATCGCTGTAAAAGGCTCACCGCAGACATTGCTGCGATGGCAGCTCACATTTTGAATCGCTATGCAGAGGGTGGCCTTGCAGATATTGGCTTACACCACAATGAGAATCAGAGATGCCTGGACTGCCACGGCCCTGAAGGACCAGTAGTCAGAGTCAGCGCCAAGATGAACTGCCTTCCCTGCCATGGGAGTGAGGACCATTACGAATGAAAAGCTTTATCTCTTCTAAAGATATTCCCCCAAAAGAGCGTTTAATCTTTGCCTTGGATGTGCCGAGCACCGAAGAAGCTGAGTCATTAATAGAATCCTTGGGTGACTCGGTTAGCTTTTACAAGCTGGGTCTGCAGTTGTTCATGACTGGGGGGTATTTTCAACTTATCGAGAAACTGCAAAAGTTACAGAAAAAGATTTTTGTAGATTTAAAGCTCTTCGATGTTCCAGAAACTGTAAAAAATGCGGTTGAACAACTCCAAATTCGCAATGTCGACTTCGCTACTGTCCATGGCAATGACGATATCATGAGCGCTGCGGCTTCAGTTAAAGGCAATACCAAAATTCTTGCAGTGACTGTGCTGACCAGCCTGGATAAAGGAGATATGACGGACCTAGGGTTTAACTGTGACGTTCATCAGCTGGTCCTTTCAAGGGCTCGGCGAGCGCTCTCTCTGGGCTGCGACGGCGTCATATCCAGCGGACTGGAAGTCAGAGAGCTGCGCGAGAGTTTGGATGAAAAGCTTTTGGTGATCACACCTGGGATTCGCCCTGCTTCCAACGCCTGGCCCAAAGATGACCAAAAGCGTGTAGTCACAGTCCAGGATGCTTTTTCCAATGGAGCCGACTATGTAGTCATTGGCAGGCCTATTCGAGCCGCTAAAAACCCCAGAGCCGCTGCTGAAGAGATACAGCGGCAGATTGAGGCTGTTTTCAGCCTCCCACCACTTTTAGGAGTAAAATAGATGAAAACAAAAGCTTGGCATTTTTACGCAGTTTTCTTAATCGTCCTGTTTCTGGCCTTGCCGGCTAACGCGGGCTCAGTAAAGGTTTACAAAGTTCTACCTCACTATCTGGATAAAGAGGGCCGCCACACGCTCAGTCCAAGTCTGTTTGAGCGCGACCGCTATCAAGCTTTATTAAAAACAACTCCCCAGAAGTGCTCTACAGTTCGCTTTGATGTCTTGTGGAGGAACACCACTGCCAACATCGAAAACTTAAATATTTCCATCGAAATACGGGGAACCAAGCAAAGCGAGAAGACGGTTAGTTTTTCTGAGAAGCTTCCCTCGAAAAGATCCATTTGGAGCAAATGGAAAAAAATCACTATCCCAGAAGAGATATTTTTGCAAGTGGAGGGCATCAGCGCCTGGAGGGTTATGATCCGAGACGGTGAAACAGTTTTATGCGAGTATTGCTCTTTCCTTTGGGAGATGAATCCGGAAGCCGACAATCTCGATAAATAAATTTTTTGTATTCTTGCCAAGCTGTTTTCTTTGAAGAGGCTCGTCTTTTTCTAAGCTTTTTTATTTAACCATTTTTGTTATACTATGCCAGAGCTTCTCAACAGGAAGAATATATATAAGGCGTGACGGCGTGACCATTATGAAAACGAACAAGTTAACCAGAAGCAGAATTTCTATGGCGTTCAGTTTTCTTTCTCTATTACTCCTTTTGTGTATCACCCAAGGAGCTGAGACTTTTACGCCAGCCCCTGCCCCCCTTTATCGGGATCCGATATACGATGGTGCTGCTGACCCCGCCCTGGTTTGGAATCGGGCTGAAAAAAGTTGGTGGATGCTCTATACAGCCCGGCGAGCCAACCAAGAGGTGCCAGACGTGGCCTATTGTTATGGATGCGATATTGGTGTGGCTTCCTCCAAGGACAATGGAAAAACCTGGGCCTACCGTGGCACTTTAGACCTGAACATCGAACGGGGAAGAAACACTTTTTGGGCACCGGATATAGTTTATCACCAAGGGCAATATCACCTTTTTGTAGCCTACATTCAGGGGGCATACAGCCACTGGGGCGGAGAAAAACGTCTAGCTCATTATACTTCCACTAACCTCTGGGATTGGGATTTTTATGGCTTCCTTCAAATTGATTCTCCCAGCGTGATTGATGCCACCTTATGCCAAATGCCCGATGGAAAGTGGAGGATTTGGTATAAGGATGAAAACAGAGGAAGTGTCACCATGACGGCTGAAAGCGAGGACCTTTTTTCTTGGAAGGTGGAAGAAGTGCCCGCCATTGGTGGAGCAGGACATGAAGGGCCAAAGGTCTTCCGGTTCCAAGGCTCCTACTGGATGCTGACTGATGAGTGGCGTGGCATGAGAGTTTACTGCTCCGATGACTGTAAAACCTGGGATAAACGAGGGCTTATCCTGGACCAACCCGCTAAAAGAGCTGAAGACAAACCCTCAGGAGCTCACGGAGATGTATTGGTCGTAAAAGACCGCCT
>JAGVTF010000081.1 GCA_019136955.1 Verrucomicrobiota bacterium | reverse complement strand
AAAGTATCACCCCGATAAGAACCCGGGAGACAAGGCGGCGGAAGAGAAATTCAAGGAGCTTGGGGAGGCTTATGAAGTCCTGAGCGATCCGCAAAAACGCGCTGCCTATGACCAATATGGGCACGATGCTTTTGATGCCCGCAAGCGTGGTTTTGGTGGAGGCGGTGGCGGTGGGTTCCACGATCCGTTTGATATTTTCAGTCAGGTGTTTGGGGGTGCCGGCGGCGGTATCTTCGAAGAAATTTTTGGCAGTATGCGCGGAGGCAGCCGCCGCAGCTCCAATGGGGCCCAGCGTGGCAGCGATATGCGCTACGACCTGGAGATCACCTTTGAAGAGGCGGCTCTGGGTTGCGAAAAAGAGCTCAGCATTCGCAAGGAGGCGACCTGTACGCAGTGTGGCGGCAGCGGCCTTGCGGCAGGAGCGAGCATGAAGAACTGCGGAGATTGTGGCGGACGCGGCCAGGTCAAGGTCGGCAGCGGCTGGATTAGCATGGTGCAGACCTGCCCGAAGTGTGACGGTACCGGCAAGGTTCCAGAAAAACCGTGTGCCGGCTGTCGCGGCAGCGGACGCATGACGCAGACCGTCTCGGTAAAGATTAAAATCCCGGCCGGAGTCGATACGGGGACGCGGTTGCGCTCCACGGGCAACGGGGAAAGCGGGCTCAGGGGGGGACCCTCGGGCGATCTCTATGTTTTCCTGCACGTCAGGCCGCACGATATTTTCGAGCGCGATGGTGATGACCTTATTTGTGAAATCCCGATACCTTTTGTGACGGCAGCCCTGGGAGGCGAACTGCAGGCACCTACATTGCAGGGTAATAAACGGATTGTCATACCGGAGGGAACACAATCGGGGACGATTTTCCGTCTGCGTGGTATGGGTGTGAAGAATGTCCACGGCCGCGGCGTTGGCGATATGCATGTGCGGGTGATTGTGGAGGTGCCCCGACGGCTGGATGCGACCCAAAAGGAGAAGCTCAAGGAGTTTGCCCAGGTCTGCAAGCAGGATGTGAACCCGATGAGCCAGGGTTTTTTTGAGCGGATCAGGAACTGGATGAACGGCAGCGAGTAGTGGTTCTGATTGAGGGTTGTTTTATATAAGTTTTTCTAATACATTAAGTTAATTTTTATCCACTTCAGACTTGCGGTTTAATCACGGATGGAGTATGGATGGAGCCGGGATATGGAATATCGAATATCTAAAAGGGCGGCTGGTGTAAATCCTTCCCTGACGCTGGCTATCGACGCCAAAGCAAAACAATTAAAAGCAGAAGGAGAGGATGTAGTTGGTTTTGGGGCAGGTGAGCCCGATTTCCCTACGCCTCTGCACATTCAGGACGCCGCGGTTGAAGCGATGCGTGCTGGAATGACCAAGTATACTCCCAGCAGTGGTTTACTGGCACTGCGCCAGGCAGTTGCTGATAAATTCCTCAAGGAACAGGGGCTTACCTATAAGCCGTCCCAAATCATCATATCCTGTGGCGGTAAGCACTCCTGCTTTAACGTCATTGAAGCTCTCTGTCAGGAGGGTGACGAAGTGATTATTCCGGCTCCCTACTGGCTCAGTTATCCTGAGATGGTGCATATTGCCGATGCGACGCCGGTTTACATTTTGGGGACCGACGAGACGGAGTTTAAGATTACCCCCGAGCAGTTGCGAGCGGCCATTACTCCTCGGACCCGGCTTTTAATACTGAACACTCCCAGCAACCCGACCGGCACCGTCTATACGGCGGAGGAGCTCAAAGCGCTGGGCGATATCTGCGTCGAGAAGGGGGTCCTCATCATGAGTGATGAGATTTATGACAAGCTGGTTTACAACGGCACCGAGCATGTCAGCATCGCGAGCCTTTCACCTGAGATTTTTGAGCACACGATCATTGTTCATGGCGTCTCCAAAGCCTACTCAATGACCGGCTGGCGGATTGGAATAACAGCGGCGCCTGAATCAATCGCAGAGGCGATTGGGGCGGTTCAGAGTCACAGTACGAGCAATCCCGTATCCTTTGCCCAGATGGGGGCCATTGCGGCGCTCCAGGGTTCGCAAGAGCATATGCCCCTGTGGCTTGCCGAGTACAAGAAACGCCGCAACTATGCCTGGGAGCGATTGAACGCAATGGATGGGGTTTCCTGTGTTCTGGCTCAGGGCGCCTTTTACCTGTTCCCGAATATCTCCGCTACCGGCTTGAAATCGGTTGATTTCGCGACCAGGCTTCTGGAAGAGGAGAAAGTGGCGGTGGTGCCGGGGATTGCTTTTGGCTCATATGACCACATGCGGATTAGCTATGCCACTTCGATGGAGCAGATAGAGAAGGGCATGGAGAGAATGGAGCGTTTTTGCAAACGCCTGGCTGCTCACAAAAACTAAAAATGACGGAAACATATATACAAGAATTATTCGCTGAGCGTATTGGCGGTGTCAATTACGGTAAGGATACGGCCATCTATAAGTTTGAGAAGATCAAGCGCGCCAAACGGGCTGCCGCTAAAGCACGGCCCGGCATCAAACTGATCGATATGGGTGTGGGTGAGCCCGATGCAATGGCTCCGACCCGTCTGATCCAGGCGCTTTACCGCGAGGCTCGCATTCCAGAGAACCGCGGCTATGCGGATAATGGGGGTATGGTCTTGAAGAAAGCTGCCGTCCAGTATATGGAAGAGGTTTGCGGGGTACCGGGGATTGATGCAGAGACGCAGGTGATCCACAGCATCGGCAGCAAGGCGGCGCTCTCCATATTGCCGGCGGCTTTGATTAACCCGGGCGACTACGTTCTGATGACCACTCCCGGGTATCCCGTTTTCGGGACTCATGCCAAATACTATGGTGGGCTGGTCCATGAGATGCCGCTTTTGGAGAGAAAGCGCTTTTTGCCCGATCTCAAGGCGGTGCCGGCAGAGGTGCTGGAGCGTGCGAAGGTGATGGTCCTGAACTATCCCAATAATCCGACTGGAGCCAGCGCGACACCGGAGTTTTTTGAGAAGG
>JAGVTF010000008.1 GCA_019136955.1 Verrucomicrobiota bacterium | reverse complement strand
CTCTTTTATCGGTATACATGCGGTCCTTGATGGCATCATGGTAGATAGCCGATAGCTCCATCGAAATAAACTGGCTGATTTTCTGGTAAACCTGGTGAAACTCAGAGTGTTTGTAAGCGTTTATCACTTCTTTTTCCATTACAGAAAAAGCGTCTAAAATCCACCGGTCCAGCGCCGTCAGTTTTTCAAAGGGTATTTTATGTTCGACTGGATCAAAGTCCTGCAAATTGGAGAGTTGATAGCGAAGCGCATTGCGAATGGCTCGATAGGTTTCGCCGACCTTATTGATCCGTTCTTCACTGACAACAATGTCATTGCGAAAATCTTGAGAGGCAACCCAAAGACGTAGAACATCGGCACCATACTGTTTGATATAGGCATCTGAAGTTTGGGGCTTCTGGTAACCGGATTGTTTGCTTTTGGATATTTTTTCGCGGTCTGCATCCACCATAAATCCATGTGTTAGGACAGTGCGGTAGGGAGCATGACCGTTGCCAGCCAGTGAAAGCAGGAGCGAAGATTGAAACCAGCCACGATGCTGATCGCTTCCCTCCAGGTACATATCAGAAACCCATGTCGGCTGTTTTTGATCAGGCAGGTGGTTTAACTCCTCTCTTTGCATGAGAACGGAGCGGGATGTGGAGCCTGAATCTATCCAAACATCCAATGTGTCTGAGCCTTTAGCTACGGCTTCGGGGCGATCCCACTGAGCCGGACGCACAGCCTCCCAAAGTTCTTCAGCCGTTTTTTCAAACCAGACATTGGACCCGTCCTTTTCAACCAGGTCTGCAATAGAGCGAATAATTGAAGGCTCTAAAATGGGGGTTGCATTGTTGTCATAAAAAGCCGGAATGGGAACCCCCCAGGTGCGCTGACGCGAGATGCACCAATCTGGGCGGCTTTGAACAGCGCCCTCGATGCGGTTACGTCCCCACTGGGGTATCCAAGAGACCTCAGTGGAGATAACTTCGAGAGCTTTTTGGCGAAATTCTTCATGGTCTATCTTGATAAACCATTGATCCATTGCCCTGAATATTACAGGTGTTTTACTTCTCCAACAGTGGGGGTAGGAGTGAGAGTATGACTCCTGAGCCAACAGTTGGTTTTGTTGGCGTAAAAGCTCAATGACTCCTTGATTGGCGGCGGATTGCCCCTGTTTTTCCAAGACCGACAAACCAAGGAGTGAAGAGGGAATTTGTTGTTCAATGGGCAGGTCATCAGTGTGAATCAAACAGCCCGCATCATCTATGGGAGAGTAGACAGGCAAGCCGTTTTGGAGCCCCAGAACGTAGTCTTCCATTCCATGCCCCGGCGCAATGTGGACAAAGCCGGTGCCAGTGGAGCTTTCTACAAAATCCGCTGCATAGAGTTTTGATTCGCGTTTGCAGAAAGGGTGCCGACAAATGAGCTGACTCAAAGCCTCTCCCTGGACGGTGTGTATGATTTGATAGTTGTTCCATCCACATTTTTCAGCAACCTGGTTAAGAAGCTCTACGGCAACCAGGTAAGTTTCTTGCCCAACCAAAATCTCCAGGTAATCCAGCTTGGGATTATAGGCAATTGCCAGGTTGGCGGGAAGGGTCCAGGGTGTTGTGGTCCAGATAATGACAAAGATGTTTTTGTGTCCCATGACAGGGAACTTAACAAAGATGCTGGGGCTTACATGTTCAGCGTATTCCACTTCTGCTTCGGCCAGCGCCGTTCTGCAGGGGATACTCCAGTAAACAGGTTTTTTGCCGCGGTAGACAAACCCTTTTTCCACAATGTCTGCCAAAAGCCGTAACTCTGCTGCTTCAAGCTCAGGCAAAAAGGTAAGGTAAGGATTATCCCAATCGCCCAGCACGCCAAGCCTTTTGAACTGTTCTCTCTGGATATCAATGTACTTTCGGGCATAAGCCTCGCACTCTTTGCGGATAGTGGCGGCTGTTATCTCTGCTTCATTTTTGTTCTTTTTACGAACATCCTGCATTACCTTGTATTCAATAGGCAATCCATGGCAATCCCAGCCGGGAACGTAAGGAGCGTTAAAACCCATCAAGGTTTTATGGCGAATAATAATATCCTTTAAAATTTTATTGAGCGCAGTCCCCACATGGACATCTCCATTGGCAAAAGGAGGTCCATCATGAAGAATGTATCGAGGAGCATCTTTACGAGAGTCCATGATTTTAGAGTAAAGATTTTCCTCATACCAACGCTTCAGGCGTTCTGGTTCACGCGTTAACAAATCCGCCTTCATTGGGAAGGCGGTCTTAGGTAAATTTAAAGAATTCTTATAATCCATCTAACTATGTAACCTTAATTGAAAAAAAAGATTTACTTAACCTGTTCCTTGACCCAACGGCAGGCTGCATCAAACACAAGACGGTTTTTTTCTGCCACTGCCTGTTTGGATTTAAAGCTTTTGTCCAGTGCGTCCAGGAGGACTTCCAGAGGCAAGGGAATTAAATCCAGAGCTGCCATTGCACCCAAAAGGGCTGTGTTGGCTGCCTTGGGGACCCCCATTTGTCTTGCCATTTCTATTGCTGGGACACCGACGATCCTGACACCCTTCTTTATAGGCACTTTCTCGATCGGTATGTGGGAGTCGTATAGAATCACTCCGTTCTCCACTACTACAGGTCCAAAACGCTCGTAAGAAGGTTGGTTCATTGCCACAAAAATATCAGGAGAAACTACAGCAGGAGAACCAATGTGCTTGCCACTAATAATTACTGAACAGGCAGCTGAGCCGCCCCGCTGCTCCGGACCGTATGCAGGCAGCCAGGAGACATGGAGTCCGGCTGTCTGGGCCGCCCTGGCAATGACCTGGCTTAGGCTCAAAACTCCCTGACCACCAAAACCCGAAAATTTAAACTGTCTTGTAGGTATAGCCTTATCATCGGCTGCTTTAACCATGTTGGCTTCTGGAAGCAAAGGGAAAAAATCATGCGCCAAGATTCTGGCAGGCATCTCCGGCTTGGGAGAGACCTCTGCCGTGCGGTCTCTCAA
>JAGVTF010000055.1 GCA_019136955.1 Verrucomicrobiota bacterium | reverse complement strand
CCAGACGCACGAACCTGGTCTATCAGCGTAGATGCCATTTCGCGAGCCTTTTGCCTTTCATCATTTTTCGGAAGGCACTCTGAAGGAGCTGAGAGCTGTTCGAGATTCTTTTTATAGCGATAGAGGGTGGTGAAAGTTTTGGCTGCGGTATCAGGCTCGGCAAAAACCGGTATGCCGGCTTGGGTTAAAACTTTTTGAGCCTCTTCAACAAGGGCTCCTCCCATCCAACTTGCATAAACTGGTTTACCTTCGACCTTGCCAAAAGCTTTCACTTTTTCTGCTGTTTCGGTCGGGCGGCTCATTGCCTGCGGGGTAAGGATTACGAGGAACCCATCCGCTCCATCATCATGGCCGACTATATCCAGGGTACGGGCGTACGCCTCAGGGCTGGCATCACCCAGAATATCAACAGGGTTGCTCTTGCTCCAGGCCGAGGGCAGGAAGGTGTTAAGCTCCTCAATGATTTTGGGATCGACATCGGCCAGTACACCACCCGAGAGCAAAAGAGCATCGGTGCAGAGAACGCCCGGTCCTCCAGCGTTCGTAATCACACTCAAGCGGTTACCCTGCGGCAACGGCTGGCGCGAAAGGGCATTGAACATATCAAAGACCTCGGAAATTTCTGTGAGACGGATAACACCGACTCGCTTGAACGCAGCCTCCAGCACATCGTCGGAACCGGTCATGGAGCCTGTGTGGGAAGCCGCTGCTTTGGCGGCCCCTTCAGTGCGTCCTGGCTTAATCACAAAAATCGGTTTCTTGAGCGTAACCTTGGAAGCCGCCTCCAGGAAAGATGCGGCATCGCCAATGGATTCCATATAGATCACAATGCTGCGGGTGTTTTCATCTTCACCCAGATAGCAGATCAGGTCGCCCCAGTTTACATCCATCATGGAGCCGATCGAAGCAAAACTGGAAAGCCCCACTTTATTGTGTTCACACCAATCCAGAACGGCACAACCCAAAGCGCCACTCTGGCTGATAAAGCCGATGCTGCCAGAAGCCGCAACGGCAGGTGCAAAGGAGGCATTGAGCCCAACAACGGGGTTCATGATACCCAGGCAGTTCGGACCGACAATGCGCATGCCTGTCTTACTGGCTTCTTCGGCCAGCTGACGCTCAAGCTCTGCCCCTTCAGGGCCTATTTCTTTAAATCCGGCAGAAATCACCACTGCACCCTTGACTCCCTTTTGGGCGGCTTCAGCAATGATTGCGCGAACCGTTCTGGCCGGAGTGCAGACAACGATCAAATCCACCTCTCCTGGACAGGAAGCCAGATTGGGATAAGCTTTTATGCCTAACACACTGGGTCGATTTGGGTTTACAGGATAAACCGTTCCGCCAAAAGGACTGCTGATTAAATTCCACAGAACCGTCCGCCCTACTGAATTGGGCTTTTCTGTGGCGCCGACAACAGCAACCGATTTAGGGTTGAACAGAGGAACTATGGACGCAACCTTGCCGCAGCAAATTCCGCACCCATCCTTAGAGCTTTGCTTTTCAGACATATATATTTACTTATTAGAACTATAGGACCAACGCCTTTTTAGTATGCGGGAAGTCTAAACACAGGAGTCCTTGTTGGCAAGTGTTTTTAATCACTTTTACAAAAAGCAACTTTTTAAAAGCTCCTCCAGGGCTTGATTCCCTTTGCTGATAGTTTTTACCTTGCCAGCGCCCCTAATGCTTTGCATTTTGCTCTATCCCCTGCTATGTTAATTAAAGCCATAGGGCATTTACTATGAGGAATACATACAACGTCAATCGCAGAACATTCCTGAAGACCTCTGCCGTTGCAGCAGGAGCCGTTTTGGTATCACAAAACTTCGTCTCCGCTCAAGAAAAAGGGGACCAGAAAAAAGTTCGCACAGCCGCCGATCAGGTAGAGCTCGGCAACACCGGAGTCATGCTGAGCCGTTTGGGCTTTGGCACCGGCACTACCAGCGGCAACGTCCAGCGCGCATTGGGTCACGAAGGTTTTAATAACCTGATTCGTTATGCCTATGACCAGGGGATTACTTACTATGATACGGCCGAATCCTATCAGACCCATACCTGGCTCAAGGAGGCTTTTAAAGGCCTGCCCCGCGAGAAGCTCTTCATCCAAACCAAAATGCCGGGTTGGAACATTAAGAGTGCTGATGAAGCCCTCGAGAGAATTGAGAGATACCTCAAAGAACTGGGGACCGATTACATTGATGCACTCCTGATCCACTGCATGACTGCTAAAGACTGGGATGTGAAGATGGCCCATGTCATGGAGGGTATGAGTAAGGCCAAGGAAAAGAAGATGATTCGCGTTCATGGCGTCTCAACCCACAGTCTGCCGGCTATTCGCACGGCTATCGCTTCAGACTGGGCCCAGACGCTCCTGGTAAGAGTCAACCCCCAGGGTTGCATCACCGACACGGAAGAAGAGACCTGGAACTCCCCAAGCTCAGTGAAGTTCATTCCTGAAGCCATCAGCCAGATCACTCATGCTGCCAGCAAGGGCAAAGGACTGATCGCCATGAAGCTGATCGGCGAAGGTAACTTCAAACTGGCGGAGGACCGTCAAAAGGCAATGGACTTTGTGATGAACATCAGAGGCATCAACTCTGCGGTCGTCGGCTTCAAGAGTGTTGCTGAGGTGGATGAATCCATTGAGCGCATGAACAGCGCTCTGAAGGAAGACTAGACAACAGCTCCTCTCTCAGGCATGATGAAAGACGGTGAGGCCAGGGAGCGCATCTCTCTGGCCCTCCGTTTGACAGGTTTTTGTGTCCCAAATGAAAGAGGTGCGGTCCATCATTCGCAAAAAGAAAAAGAAAAAAACTCGGCAAGATTATGCAAGGCAACAGGTGCTTCGCATGTGGCGCCGTTTTGACGAGGAGGACCTCAAAGCGAATATTCCAGAGTTTTGTTTACCAGCCGATTGCCTGCCTACTCTTTTTAAGCGCTACAAGCTCGACAGCCAAAGAGAGCAAAAACAGCTCCACTACGCATGGGAGCATAGCATG
>JAGVTF010000127.1 GCA_019136955.1 Verrucomicrobiota bacterium | reverse complement strand
ATCAAAGGCATCTGTACAAATCTTGGCGCACGCAAAGCCGGCAACCTCTATATGCACATTGAAAAAAGCGCCAGAGACCAAAAAAAGGTCGACTACTCCACGCTTTTGACTGAAGCCACTGTTGAACTGGAAAGGGTAAAAAAATTCCTGGAGAGCCTCTAGTCTCTTCCAGGAATTTATGTTACCAATCGAAAAATAAACGAAATGGCGCGCCTGCCCTAGGCCTGCAGGTGCTCGAGTCTCTCCTCCACATCGGCGGCAATCAAGGGGTCTATAAAGGTATCCAGGTCACCCTCCAGAACCGCTTCCAGGTTGTAAAGGGTCAGCTCGATACGGTGGTCGCTCACGCGGGATTGCGGAAAGTTATAGGTCCTTATTCGTTCATTGCGCTCACCGGTGCCGACCTGTGCCTTCCTCTGGGCAGAGTACTTCGCATTCTCTTCGGCAATCTTCCGCTCCAGGAGGCGTGAACGCAAAATCGTCATCGCCTGAATCCGGTTTTGCATCTGCGAGCGCTGGTCAGCGCAGCGGACGATCATCCCCGTCGGCTTATGGTTGATCTGCACGGCGGAGTCGGTAGTATTGACCCCCTGGCCGCCGGGACCACTGGCACGGCAAACCGTAATCTCCAATTCCTCGGGCTTAATCTCGATATCGACCTCTTGCGCCTCGGGCAATACCGCCACAGTCGCCGTGCTGGTATGGATACGCCCGGAGGCCTCCGTGGCCGGCACGCGCTGTACACGGTGAACCCCACTCTCAAACTTCATCCGCTTGAAGACGTCCGTACCGGTAATCTTGAAAATGATCTCCTTATAACCGCCCAGGTCCGAGGGGTTTGAATCCATATCCTCGGTCTTCCAGCCTCTGGATTCGCTATATTTAATGTACATGCGGTAGAGATCCGCTGCAAAGAGAGAGGATTCAGTCCCGCCGGCTCCGGCACGGATTTCCACAATCGTATTGCGGCTGTCGGTCGGGTCTTCGGGCAAAATCCCCTGCAAAAGCTCAAGGTTCAGCCTCTTGCTCTCCGCTTCCAGCCGTTCGACCTCCTCCCGCGCCATCTGTGCCAGTTCAGAATCCGCCGGCTCTGAGCTCAATATCTCTTTGTTCTCTTCGAGCTCTTTACCGTTCTTTTTCCAGGCAGCGCCCAGGCTTACCAGCTCTTTGAGCCGTGAGTACTCGCGGCCCAGCTCCTGTGCCCTCTGTGGATGGTCAAACACGTTGGGATTACTCAGTTCTCCTTCGACCTCCTTAAGGCGGTTTGAAAACTTATCAATATGAGAATAAAAGTCCATAAAACCGACAAATAAAAACCCGCTCACAACTCTATTGTGGAGCGGGTATTGTATCCTCTTTTAAAACTAAAAGACTTTGCTGCCGCAGTCCACCGGACCGCTGCCGCTACTTTTTCTTCTTGGCGTCAATTTCCGCCTGTGCCGCAAGGGTCTTGGCCATACGCTGCTGGAATTTATCCACACGGCCGGCCGTATCCACCAGCTTCTGGGAACCCGTATAGAAAGGGTGACACATATCGCAGATACCCACCTGGATATTCTTACGGGTCGAACGGGTTATAAAAGTATTCCCACAAGCGCAGCGAATTTCCGCTTCCTCGTATTTCGGATGAATATTCTCTCTCATAGTACGCAAACTAGTACACTTCCCCACAGCGGGGGAAAAAATCAGTCTGGCAGAGCTTTTAAAGACTGGCAAGATTTTACTTTAATTATTTTAGTTCCACTCCCACAGGGCTCTCCTCCATCTGCCTGAGGATATCGGCCGGGGCATTGGCATTTAAAAGTTTGAGAATATCCTCGGTCAGGTCATCCTCGTTATCGGTATAAAGCAGAATCGGGCTCCTGTCGGCACTCTCCGCGCCGCTATCGATCACCTTACTGTATTTTTCGCTCTTTGCGCGCTTGGCGATCAGGTCCAGAATATCCTTCATGATATTATCGCGCAGACGCTTCTGCTGCTCGGAAAGGGCCGTGCGCGCGCTGCGCTCAAACTGCGTGATTACGGTCTCAAGCTTCTTGATCTCCATGATCTTATCTTCGGCGTTTTTCGTGCGCTGCGCCTTCACCTCTGCAGTAATGGTCGGGTCATCCACCCGTGCAAGCGCTGCATTGTACTCTTCGGTCAGCTTTCTGTACTCATCTTGGTATTTCTTGCCTTCGACATCGAACTCCGTAGCCCGTTTCTTGATTTCGTTATCAGCCTGTTTCGTCTTGAAATAACCGTCAAAGACAATACGCATATTGACAGTGGCTATTCTCTGTGTCTGGGCTTCTGCATAAAAAGTGAGCACCAGCGCCGTCGCTATCGTTAGAATGATCTTCTTCATATTTACTTTCGCCTGTTGTATCCCTGCTCCTTTATAAAACCAGCAATGCCCCGGGGAGCCCCTCTTACTTTAAAAAAACTCTCATCTACAGAGCCACCTTTCTCTCAGCAGAGAACCTCTGGATGATAGACCCCAAGTCTCTCTCAAGTCAATCTTGCAACGGCCGCTCATTCAAGTTCAGCTCTCCCAGAGATACTCGGCCATCAATTCGCGGTCAGCCTCCAACGCATATCCCAGCAGGGTCAGGAAATCTTCTCCTCTGCTGGCGCTCCTCCTGCCGATGAAGTCGCTCACCCAGCGGCAAGCCAATAGAAAGCTTCCCTTGAACTCCCGCTTCAACAGCCTGAGTCTGCCAAACACCTGCTCCAGCTTTACCGCGCCGCACTCTTCCTGGCTCAGCGGCAGCAGTCTGTTCTCGGGGAAGCCGAGCAGCTCGGTCCCCAG
Source organism: Verrucomicrobiota bacterium (assembly GCA_019136955.1). Taxonomy (GTDB): domain Bacteria; phylum Verrucomicrobiota; class Verrucomicrobiia; order Limisphaerales; family UBA1412; genus UBA1412. Next base: position 210 of record JAGVTF010000127.1, on the reverse strand, counting down.
CTCAAAAGCCGCCTGCATCTCTGCTTCGCTTCCGCCGCCCATCCGTGCCAGCACCGAAAGGATTGCCCTGCACTCTTCTGGAAAATCCGTCGGCTTACGGTTTTTCAGCGACTTCACCTCGGCACTGAAATAGCGGCTCAAAACCTGCCGGATTCTCCCCAGTAAACAATATTCAAACAGATCGACAATGCCATCGGATTCCACCATTTG
>JAGVTF010000145.1 GCA_019136955.1 Verrucomicrobiota bacterium | reverse complement strand
AAATATGGTCCGTGTGAGTGTGAGAAATCAAAACTCCACTCACCTGCCCCGGGTCTTTCCCCGCGGCCTCTATCCTCTTCTCCATCTGTCGGCAAGAGAAACCGGCATCTATCAAGAGGCATGTATCTCCGTACTCAAGCCAGGTACAGTTGCCCTTGGAGCCACTACCCAGATTTATGAACTCAACAGGCTTCAATTTTTTTTATGCTTTCCTCTGTTTTAGACTCCGGCATGTTCAAGCTCTTCATTTGTCAAAGAGTTGTATATTTTGAACTCTTCCGCATGAAAGGCAGGGTCCGCTCTAAAAGAGAGTTTCCCATAATATTTTTTCTCCATGTCGATCAGGAGCTGCTCATCTTCAGTGCGAAGTCGGTCCAGAACCAAAGGGTGAACAACAACTTTCAGTTGGAAATCCGATTCATCCCGACCTCTTCTGCGAAAAATCTCTGCCAGTTTGCGTTGTATTTCAACCGACATGGTTAGAGCCGATTTAACCATTCCACGCCCCTTACAATATTTACAATCATCGTAAACGGCTTCCAAAACAGACTCAGTATGGCGCTGACGGGTCATCTCCATTAGCCCCAAGGAGGAGATCGGCAAAATGTGAGTTCTGGCCCGGTCTCGGCGTAAACCTTCCTTCATCTTATTATAGACAGTTTGGCGGTCACGCTGCATTTTCATATCGATAAAGTCCAAAATGATGAGTCCGCCTATATTGCGCAAACGCAGTTGCCGGCAAATTTCTTCAGCCGCCTCGAGGTTGACTCGCAAAATTGTCGATTCATGATGATCCATTCCCTGTTTATGCCCACCAGAGTTGACGTCAATGGCCACCAGCGCTTCGGTTTCATCAATCACAATATAGCCACCCGATTTCAGATAAACTCTACGAGCAAAGGCGCTGCCAATCTGCCGCGTGATGTTGAAGCGGTCAAAAATGGGTTGAGAATCCGAGTAAAGTTTCACTTTAAAGGCAGAACGCTTTGAAATTCTGGAGATGACCTCCCTGGCCCGCTCGCATTCTCTATGATTATCAATTACGATTCTCTCCACCCCTTCAGTTAGAAAATCTCGGGTCATTCGCCCAATCAAGTCCGGCTCCTGGAACACGCAGCTGGGAGTGCTGCTACTGCGTATCTTCTCCTGAACCCGCCTCCACTCCGCAAGAAGAATGGCCAGGTCGCGAATAAAGTAACGTTTCTGTTGTTCCTCGCCGGCCGTGCGAATAATCACACCCATCCCTTCGGGAATATCCAGTTCTCTTAAAATTTTCTTTAGCCTCTCCCTTTCTGCGGGATTATCTATTTTTCGAGAGATACCGCTTTGGTCTGAGTTTGGCAAGAGAACGAGGAATCTGCCCGGAAGCGAGACATTGGTAGTAACCCGCGGCCCCTTGGTCCCAATAGCCCCCTTGGTAACCTGCACCACGATCTCTGAACCGATTGGATAAAGCTTGGGAATGTCGCTTTGGGTGATTCGCGGTTTGTCTTTGCGGCGCGGTGCACGCTCCACCACTTCAATGGAGGAGTCGAAATTATTGGGAATAATATCCCAATAGTGAAGGAAGGCGTTTCGGTCAAACCCAATATCGACAAAGGCCGCTTTTAATCCATCTTCAAGGTTTTGCACCTTGCCCTTATAAATTGAGCCGACCAGGCGTTCGTCGTCAGAGCGCTCAATCGTAAAGTCTTCCAAACGTCCATTTTCCAAGACTGCTACTCGAGTCTCCAAAGACTCTGCGTTAATAATAATCTCTTTATGAGTCGGCTGTGCCGGAGTAATCATACGGTGGAAGGTCTCTATCACTTTACCTGCAACGCCCTTAACAGACTCTACAAAGTTTCGTGGCTTGGGCTCAGCCAGGGCCACAGGCTTGTAAGGTTCTTTAGGGGTTCTTTTACGAGGAGCTGGAGCTGCCGGCTCCTCTTTAATCCCAGCAGATTTATTTTCTGCTTTCAAAATTTCGGCTTCGTGCCGTGAATCAAAAACTGTATCTGAGACAGCTTCCCGTTTTGGATCATCCAGTTGAATAAAAGGCGGAGAGGCTGGTCTTTTGCCGCCTCTGCCTGATGAAGGTTTAAAACGCATAGATGTTCTGCGTTTTCGAGAAAAAGCTTTTTTATTTGAATTCATTATATTTTCAATATGTTTTTCTATAAAGATAAATGTTCTGTAATACTCCCAGAGCCAGCAGGGTACAAATCACTGAGGAACCTCCATAACTAAGCAGAGGTAAAGGAATTCCCGTAACTGGAATCAGGCGAATATTCATCCCAATATTAATCATGACATGTGTAAAAAGTAGGGCAACAACCCCTACGGCCAACAGCCTGCCCAAACGCTCGCGCGCCTGGCTGGCGGTGCGGATACCCGCAAAAAAAATCACTCCATAAAGGCCGATAACAAGCACGCTTCCCAAGAAGCCGCCCTCCTCGGCAATTACAGAAAAGATAAAATCGTTATGTGCCACTGGTCTGGGCAAAAAACCTAGTGAGGTCTGCGTTCCCTGCCTCCAGCCTTTGCCTTTGAGCCCGCCACTTCCCACTGAGATCAAGGCCTGGTCTATATTGTAAGAGTCAGTTCGTTGCATCTGCTCCAATCTTTTTCGCTCTTCAGGCGGAGTATTGGGGCTCACATAGCTTTGATTAAAGTAAACCAGGAGACGCCGTCTTTGATAATCCTCCAGGGGCAAACGCCAGCCATCCGGTGCAAAGACGACATCCACAAACAGGAGTGTGAGCAGCAAAAAACCGATTCCCACAATACGCTTCATATAGCGTAGGGGAACTCCAGCCATCCACATCATCACCAGCCCGGTAGAAACAAAAGCCAACGCCGAACCCAAATCCGGCTCTGCCAAAAGCAAGAGAAATGGCAGCACCGTCATTCCCAAAGCCTTGAGAAAGACATTGTACATCCGCAGCTCATCCTTGGGGCGCTCCAAGAAATGCGCCATCGCAAAAATGTAAGCCAATTTAGCAAATTCAGAAGGCTGGAAC
>JAGVTF010000252.1 GCA_019136955.1 Verrucomicrobiota bacterium | reverse complement strand
AAACCTTTATTTTGAGGTTGGATCGTGGCCCCACCGCTTCTTTCAAAGATTTTGCGGCGCGACTCATGGCGCGACTCATGGGCCATTTTATCAGCGAAAGTGGTAAAAATCTTACCATTCTCGTAGCAACCAGCGGTGATACAGGTGCTGCCGTAGCAAGTGCTTTCAGCGGTATTGCCGGCATTCAGGTGATAGTGCTTTTCCCTGTTCAGGAGGTCAGCAGACGTCAACGACTCCAGATGACAACCCTGGCTGGCAACGTCACCTGTCTGGCCATTGAGGGAAAGTTTGATGATTGCCAGGCCATGGTCAAACAGGCATTTGCCGACCCCGATCTTTGCAAACAGATAAATCTCTCATCAGCCAACTCCATTAACATCGGCAGACTATTGCCCCAAAGCGTATACTTTTTTTATGCCGCTTCGCGAATCAACAAGGAACTTCGCCAGCCCATGCTTTTTTCCGTCCCCTCTGGCAACTTCGGAGACATGATGGGTGGGATGATAGCCTGGAAAATGGGGCTGCCTGTTAAAAAAATGATAGTCCCTGTTAACGAAAATGATGCTTTTCCAGCTTACTTATCCACTGGGAACTACCAGAAAGTTGAGCCTTCCCGCAACTGTATCTCCAATGCGATGAACGTCGGCCACCCCAGCAACCTCGCCCGCCTGGTTCAGCTTTATGGTGGGCACATGGATGAAACAGGCTGCATTTTACAACCTGCCGACTTGGATACCTTGCGCCGAGATATCTACTCCATCTCGGTCAGCGATCAAGAAACCAGACAAACAGTCGTTGAAGCCTGGAAAAAGAAAAAGCTTCTTCTGGAGCCCCATGGCGCTGTAGCTTGGAAAGGGTACGAATCTTGGATAACAGAATGCCCAGAGGATGCCGACCTGCCTGCCGTGGTTTTAGAAACCGCACACCCTGCCAAGTTCCATGAAGAAATGAAAAAACTGCTTGGTTTTGAACCTCAGGTTCCCTCTGCCCTGGCCCAACTGAACCCATCAAAAGAAACCTACTCTCAAATGCTGGCCGACTTTAGCTGTTTAAAAGAGTTCCTCCTCAGTAAGGCAAGCGGATAAGTTTTAAAAATGAAATACATTGTTATTCTGGGTGACGGTATGTCTGATCACCCTGTCTCCGAACTGGGAGGTCTTACCCCTTTAGAAGCCGCTTGTAAACCTTGCATGGACCGACTGGCACGCGAAGGATGCTGCGGAATGCTGGAAACCGTGCCTGAGGGAATCATGCCGGGCAGCGAAGCCGCAAACTTGAGCGTAATGGGATACAACCCTGCTGAGATACTGCAGGGGCGTGGTGTACTCGAAGCTGCCAGCATGGGGCTCCAAATTAATGAAGGAGAACTGGTAATGCGCTGCAACCTGATCTGCCTGAATGAGGAAGGGAGACTCAAAAACCACTCTGCCGGCCACATTTCCTCGGAAGAAGCGGCAAAAATAATCCACGATCTTCAGGAAAAATTTGGTTCTCAACAGTTCTCTTTTTATCCAGGAGTAAGCTATCGCCATGTCTTTATAGCAAAGGGATTGGATGCACGCATCAAGTGCACCCCTCCGCACGACTATTTGGGAGAGCTGGCTGCCAAACTCCCAATAGAAAGCCTTTGTGAGGAAGCCAAAGAAACGGCTGAAATATTAAATCGTCTTACAGCCCAAACCCAAGAATGGCTCCCAAAACACCCGACTAACCGCAAGCGTATTGCTGAGGGTAAAGACCCTGCCAACTCCATCTGGCTTTGGTCCGGAGGCTATAAACCCAAAATGTGGACTTATCAGGAACACTTTGGAATTACGGGAGCCGTAATTTCTGCCGTTGATCTTATTCGCGGAATTGGTGTCTACGCAGGGCTGAAGGTTATCTCCGTGGAAGGAGCGACTGGCCTTTACGATACCAACTATGAAGGCAAAGCAGCAGCCTGCCTGGAAGCTCTAAAAGATTACGATTTTGTCTATCTACACGTAGAGGCGCCCGATGAAGCCGGCCACGAAGGTAACGCTGCCTTGAAAATTCAGACAATTGAAGACTTGGATTCACGGCTGGTCGCTCCATTGCTCAAAGGACTGGAAGACACCCAAACTGAAGCGATCATTGGCCTTTTGCCCGATCACCCGACACCCGTCAGCACTCGGGCCCACACGCGAGAGCCTGTTCCCTTTGCGATCTGGGGACCTGGCTTTGAACCTGATAGCGTCAGCGCCTATAGTGAAGCTCTTTGCGCAAACGGTAAATTTGGGCTCCTAAAAGAAGATCAATTTATCAAATTGCTTTTGGGAAAAACAGAGTGTGCCCCTATTTCAAAGTATGAATATTGTGCTAATCAATCCGGAGATTCCATCTAATACGGGCAATATTGCACGACTTTGCGCTGCCACCAGAACTACCCTGCATCTTATCAAACCTTTTGGCTTCGAGTTGGATGACCGTCACTTGAAGCGCGCAGCCATGGACTACTGGCAACATGTTGATTGCCAGCAATGGCCTGACTGGGCTGCTTTTGAGCAGCAACTTCCTCCTGCCGCTCGCCTTTGGATGATTGAGTGCAAAGGCTCAAAACGATATGACGAAGTTCAATGGCATCCTGAAGATTACATCGTCCTTGGGAGAGAAACCAAAGGTATTCCCTCTCCTCTATTGGAACGTTATCAAAACCACTGGGTACGAATCCCTATGTTTAGCCCCTTTTGCCGCTCACTGAACCTCTCCAACTGCGCGGCACTGGTTCTTTACGAAGCCTTGCGCCAAACAGGGTTCTCTGGGGAAACCACTCCTCACTAATGCCTTAAAACAAACAGATTAGATTCGTCACACTTTTGCCTCTATTCTAAAAGATTGAAATTCAGCCCTACAGTCTGCAGAATGGTTCAGTTTCTCTCGGGACAGCCTCAAGAGTTACTTAGATTTTAAATGAACATGAAAGGAAAGCCTGTCGTCATAGCAATAGACGGCACAAGCGCCAGTGGCAAAAGTACAAATGCAAAGC
>JAGVTF010000189.1 GCA_019136955.1 Verrucomicrobiota bacterium | reverse complement strand
GCAGTCCAAGACTTTCACTTTTATCCCGTATCCATCGGTGAAATTCTGTGCCAATACGGTCGAAATCTCCTGGTATAGCATCTTTTTTACGTCCGCGAATGGTTTCAGCCTTTTGGCTGCGAAGCCATGATTTAAAAAAATCAGAATTCTCGTCCTTGCCGAGCCGGTTTAATTCATCAATTATTTTTTTCCAGTTCTCGTTAGCGCGTGCTTTTGTTTTTGAGTCCGTGATATTTGCTAACAGATAACCTTTTAGCATTTCAGTTGGAGTAAGTGAAAGACCACGATCGTTCATAGTTTCGAAAATCGTGTAAGCATCTTCGTCATTATAAGCGGTTATCTCTACAAGGCGAACGTTCTCAATCAACCAGTCTATGAAATAGGGCAATGGTTTTTCCATTAGCTCAGTCGGAAACAAATCATTGATATCTTGGTACCGCGCCAAAATATTTTGAACTGATTCTGGACTATCCGTATCATCAAAAGATTGGTTTTCAAAAAGGGCCTCCATGCAGGTTACTCGTTCTTCTACCTCAATATTAAAAGATTTACGCCCAAACTTCTGTGAGAAGATCATATTTTTAATGCCATGAGAATCATCCTCAGTGTGCTTTGGAAGATTATACAGATAAATAAGTAAAAGCGTCAGAGTCGTAAGTCGTTGCTGACCATCGATGATAAAATTTTTGCCATTTTTATGACTTATGATGATAGAACCGAGAAAATAATGGCCATAGCGTTCCACCTCTTCACGTGGATGATTGTCTTTATAATCGTTTTGAAAACACCCTGTAAGGTCCTCAATCAGATCTGATATTTGTTTTTTCTGCCATCGATATTCACGCTGATAATAATCAATGGAATACCTTGTTCCATTAAGCAGCTCACGGATGGATTTGGTTTTGCCGAGTATCTCTTTCACACCACAATTCTACGTAAAGGATTTTTTTTTACAATCTCAATTAGAACAGAATACTAAAATGTTCTATTTGGTTTTAACATAACTCCGTATACCACGTAGATGATGCTGATTTATTGTGAAGGCTGCGACCCCTTTGGGGTCGGGTATTTTAAGGGGGTAGGACGGTTACCAGGAGTCTGAAGACCCCTGGCTATGAGATGGCATCCCTGCGGGATGCTTAAGAATGATATGCTTTGCATACCCAATATAGGGGCACCCCGTTGGGACGCGTGCGGTTACCGCATTCTATTGAATGTGGGGAAGTATGCGCATCCTGTCAGAATGTTTGATCACGATATACTCCGTCTATCTTATGCTTGGTGGATGGGTTTTTGTGGCAATGTGGGTGCGGAGGAGGGGAAGGAATTCGTTGAATGGCGTTGCCGGAGCTGCTATATAGGGGGAGGTGAATCATGGCAAGGAGCCGTTTGGATGTAGAGCTGGTCAGCCGCGGGCTGGCCCAAAGCCGCGAGAAAGCGAAGGTGGCTGTTCTGGCCGGCAGGGTGATGGTGAACGGGCAGAAGGCGCGTAAGCCGAGCGACTGGGTCCGACCCGAGGATGAACTGGGGTTGACCCAGCCCGAAAAATACGTGAGCCGGGGCGGTCTGAAGCTGGAGCATGCGCTGGGCGCCTTTGGCCTCACGCTCTCGGGGAGCTCCGTGGCGCTGGATATTGGCGCTTCCACAGGCGGCTTTACCGATTGCCTCCTGCAGGCGGGCGCCGGCAGGGTCTATGCCATTGACGTGGGGCAGGGTCAACTGGCCTGGAAGCTCCGGCAGGATGAGCGTGTCGTCGTCATGGAGCGCCTGAATGCGCGTTTTCTGGAGCGCTCGCACTTTGATGAAGCGTTTGGCGGTGCGGACCTCATCGTGGTGGATTGCTCTTTTATCTCTTTGCGCCTGATACTGCCGCCGCTCCTGCCGTTTTTGAAGCCGCGCGGATGCATCATCGCTTTGATCAAACCGCAATTCGAGGCCGGTAAAGGGGAAGTGGCCCGCGGCAAAGGGGTGATCAGCGATCCGGAAATCCACCGGCGGGTCCTGAGCGAGCTGGAGCAGTTCTGCGAGACGCTCGGGGGCATCCGATGGGCGCAAGTGGTGGAATCGCCTCTGCTGGGTCCGGCCGGCAATAAAGAGTTCCTGGTTTATCTGGAGGGTCAAACGAGCAGCGATTAACATTATGAAGAAAATTGAAAAAATCGGGATCATTGCGAATCTGGAAAAAGAGAATACGCCCGAGATGATCATGGAGGTTCTGGCACAGGCACGTAAGCGGAACTGGGGCTGCGCCTGCGATGGCGCGATGGCTGGCTGCTGCGACCTGGGCGATATCCAGACTTACCCCACCGGGGCGGAGCTGGCCGCCAATGTCGATCTTCTGATTGTCATTGGCGGCGATGGCACCATGCTGAGGGTGGCGCGCAAGAGCGCCGGCAGCGGGGTGCCGCTTCTGGGAATCAACACAGGGCGGCTCGGCTTCCTGACGCAGCTTACTTCGGAGCAGGTCCAAAGCGCGTTTGACCGGCTGGAGAGCGGGGAGTATGAGCTTGAATCGCGCTCTCTGCTCTCGGGACAGGGGAAAATCGGCCAGGAGGAGTTTAGCGAGATCGCGCTCAATGACTTTGTTCTATCCCGTGGTATCAAATCGCGCATGATTGAGCTGGAAGTGTTTGTGGATGAGCAGTTCGTCTCCAGGTATCTCTGTGACGGACTGGTGATCTCTACGCCGACCGGCTCCACCGCCTACTCTCTTTCGGCCGGCGGCGGCATCATCCTGCCCAATGCGGAGGTTTTCTCCATTTCGCCGATCTGCCCGCACTCCTTCCAAAATCGGACCGTGGTGGTCAACAACTCTTCGACGATTACGATAAAAGTACGCTCCGAGAAGCTGCAGACGATTCTTGCCGTCGATGGGCAGAAGCACTTCGAACTCAATCGCGGCGATGTGATTAGCTGCAAGCGGAGCCGGAAAGAGCTGTTTCTGGTTCGCTTCCCCGGAAGTTCTTTTTTCAGCACGCTTCGAGAAAAACTCCACTGGGTCGGATAA
>JAGVTF010000043.1 GCA_019136955.1 Verrucomicrobiota bacterium | reverse complement strand
AAAACATCTCCATAGATAAAATCATGGGCTGAGGGGTCTATTGCGTTGAGCCGCATATTTTCTGCGCCCCACTCCAGATACTTGCGCGACAAATCCAGACTGGTCGTCTGGAAGCCCGCCAGTGCACCGCAAACCGAGAAAGCGCAGGTATAGGCAAAAGCGTTGAGCATCTGGGGCGGGTCTTGCGAAGAGCCTTCAAACGGACCGCAAAGAGAAAAATCAGGCGCAACTCTCTTCTCCAGAATGCGCCGGCGGTTCTCCCGCTGATCCAAAAAAATCCCCACTGAGTAACCGGCTTCAAAGGAAAGACGGTAGCGTAAACCGTTCTCCAAAATCTCAAAATTTCCTCCCCTGGCCTCTTCACCTTCGCTCCAAAGACAAACCGGTGAAGCTTCCTGGGCCGATTCCCTGCCCGGCTGCCTTAAAAGCGTCTTATGCCAAATCGATTTTGACCCCAAAGCCCCCGCCGTCGCTTTTGCAAGCTTGCGGACTTTTGCCGAAGGGGCCGCCTCCTGGGTCAAAACCAAAAGATGCTCAGCCAGCGACTCCAGATAAACTCCGCTCATTCCATCGCTGGCACCGTGAAAGGCTCGATAGCCATTTGTCTCTTCAGGGTCCAGAAAAGCCCTCCTTAAATTCACAGCCGTTAAGGCCATCCCCGATACCTCCTTTACGGAAAACGGAGCCGAAGCCTCAAACACCATCCTTTCGCCTCTGGCCGGATGGAGCAGCTCCAATCGGCTGGCGTGCAGGCAAAGCGCTCCCAGCTCCGTTCCGCCGTAAAGCTCATCCCCCAGAATGGGAAAACCCATCCAGCCCGCATGGACGCGTATCTGATGGGTACGGCCGGTGGTCGGGTAAGCCTTCAAGAGCGTATAGCCACCGCCCCTCTCCACCACTTCAAACTTCGTCTCGGCCAAAAGCGGGCGTTCATTCCTCTCCAGAAAAGTAGGAGCACTCCGAGCAAGGTAACGATTCCCCTGCCGCAGGATGAGGCTCCGCACTTTCTGGCGTTCAAAAGGAATCTGCCAGTCCGTCAAAAGCAAATAGGTTTTCTTGATTTGGCGTTTGGCAAACTGCTCAGAGAGTGACTTATTGGCAAGCCGCGTTTTCCCAAAACAGAGAACTCCGCTGGTCTCCTTGTCAAGCCGATGCAGCGTGGAAAGATCAGTCCACCGTTCTTCAGAGCGCCGCAACCAGTCATAGATACCATCGGTCGTATGGGGACTGGGGCGGTGAGTATTTACTCCGGCCGGCTTGTGAACCACCAACAGGTGTTCATCTTCGTGTAGGATACAGGGAGTCATTGAGAAAACAGCAAGAATCTATCTGCCAAAACTGGGATGGCTGGTAACAAAACTAAAAAGGAATAAAAGAAGCATCGCACCAAGAGCTATAATCCCCAGAGAGATGATTACGTTGCGCAGGAGTCGCAACTGGCGGTTAAAGGCCTCGGTTTCACCCTGGTGAATTTGAAGAAGAGCTTCGTATTTGTCTTCTTTCATCATCTCTTCAACCTTCTCTTCATCAAAGATTTGAAACACCTTCCACGACAGATGTTCTTCACGATCAGGGAAATTGGGCAGCGATTTCAAAGCCTCTCCGGCGGCATTTTCAAAACCGACCTTGAGCCAAAAATCAGCCGGCTCCTGAGTCCAGATTTTGGAAGCGCCCAAGTTCCGTGAGAGTATCTGAAACCGCGGCCAGAGCATATCTCTGTAAAGGTCTTGATTGAGCGGGTCCCCAAAAACCTCACTATGAATCATGGCGCCAGTGCTTTCTGGATGAATACCGATGCACGCCAGTATACGCTTTGTCACAGGGTCCTCAACCAGATGAAACTCCGTCAGCCGCTTTTCAAAAATATCGGCAGGGTAGTGGGCGTTTTTCCACAATTCGTTTAATTGTGGCAAATCCTCCACCGTGGCGCGGCGTGTTATTAGTTTTTCATACTGCATTCCCCGCTCTTGAGGAAAGTCTAGCTTTCATACCTGCCATGAGTAAAGCAATTTTAAGGCCAAACAAATAAAAGAGCTTGTAAAACAAACTCTTAAACATCCCTGAAACCTAATCATAAGACTTTCTGCCTGAATAAGTTTAGCCTCAAAAAAACAGTAAAACTCCTTCTCACGTCTTTGTTGTAAAAGTGTGGAATAAAGGAATAACTCTTGCTATCTTAACTCTGCGCTCAAACAAAGGGCGCTATCAGTTTAAATGAAACCATTCAGTAAAAGACCGGCGGCAGCAGGCAGAAGCAGCGGACCGCACGGCCGTTCAAGTTTCCACAGAGATACTACGGAAGAAAAACGTTCTTACAGCCGCAGGGCTCCACGCCCTTACGGTTCCAGCTTTGGAGGAGACTCTGAGCGGGGCCCTTCCTTTGGGAAGCGTCCACCGAGAAGCTTCGGCAGCCGCCCACCCTATTCCAAACGCCCCGAAAGGGACTTCGAGGGCAAACCCTCCTACAGAAAAGCTCCAGACCGCCGCTTTGGAGATAAACCCCGCTTCCAAAAAGAGCGCCCCTATGGCAGACCCGATTTTACTGAACGCTCTGAGCATGAACCTTCCTATGGGAGCCGCCCTGGAAGAGGCTTCGGCAACCGTCCACCACGCTCTGGGCAGACTGAAAGAAATTACGGAAGCTTCAAACGCCAGCGCCCTTATGAAAAAGATGGCTTTAGGCGTCAGTCAGCGCCCCGCCATGGAGCTCCCCCCCGTCACTCCGGCCATGAATCTCCTTCTGGTGCCATCATGACTGAGTTCAAAAAACGGCAACAGGAAAAAAGAGCAGAAGAAAAGTATTCTTCAGAACAGGGTTACGCGTCGGAGCAGCCACAACGCCCCTTCAAAACTTTGGAGCAATACAAACCGAGCGATTTTTCTGAAAAAACGGAGCTCGAAGAAAAAACATACCGCCGCCAGGAAAGCTCTGAAAACTTCGGTGGTTGGGATTCAACCCCAAAACAGAACTACTTGAGAAAGTTCGAGGAGCGTCCCCAATCCTTTCACAGGGCTCCACGCACTTCCCATCC
>JAGVTF010000214.1 GCA_019136955.1 Verrucomicrobiota bacterium | reverse complement strand
AATGCTTTTCACCACTGCTATCCAGATAACCAATACGCCCCACTGCTCCTGAATGTTTTTTCAAAAAACTCATTCCCTTCTTTTCTCCCATGAGGCATAGAACAGTCCCCAAAGCATCGCTATAAGTGGCCTGCTTGTGCATAACAGTGGCGCCTATTCTTTGAGTAAGACCCAGCCCGGTTTTGGGGTCTACAATGTGTGAGTAGCGTTTTCCCTCTATCCAAATAAACTGGTTTACATCTCCGCTGGTGGAAACAGCCGCATTTTTGAGAGAAATAATGTAGGTTCCAGCGTCTGGGTCTTCATTGGATTCTGTCAGAGTTTCGATTTGTATTCTCCAGCCTTCTCTCCCCGGTGGAGGATTGCTCACAGCAATATCACCACTGGCCGCCACCAGAGCGCTATGCACACCATACTCGTGAAGGATTTCTAAAGCGCAATCCGAGGCATAGCCTTTGCCAATTCCTCCCAAATCCAAACGCATTCCAGACTGTTTAAGTTTTCCGGATTTTTTCCGTTTATTCAAAATAAGCTTTTGATAACCAGAGCGAGATTTGGCATCCGTCAAGTCTTCCTGGCTTGGGAGTTGTCGGATTTTTCTGCTCGTACGCCAGAGTTGAGTTAAGGGCCCCAGTGTAGGATCGAATATCCCATCCGTTTGTTTAGCCAGCTCCTTTGAAATCCAGAGCACTTTAAAGAGATCATCGCTCAGAGGTATCTCAGAACCTGCTGGAGCTGAAGCAAAATGACTCAGTTCACTCTCCGGATCGTAATCACTCAAGATTTTATTGAGCTTTGCAATACGTTTAAAGGCTGCTTCAGCAGCCTGATCTGCCAAAGCTTCAGTTTCGTGATAAAGGATAATGCTGAAAACAACTCCCATGTGTGGCTCTGCATATTCAAAGCGTTCCAAATTCAGCTGCTCTGCCTGGGTGAGAGATACTCTTTTTGAAGCATGTGGTTGTGATGAATGTTTGCAGGATGAAAGAGAGAGAGTCAGCAAACAGACGGCTAGTAACAAGTATATATTTTTAAATTTAAATTTCATTTTAACCTCGATAAGAACAACAAGATGTCGATGTTTCTGAGATAATAATTTCGCTTAAAAGAGGAAGCTCTGGTTTCAATCGTTCCCATATCCATTTGGCTATATTTTCACTGGTGGGATTTTCCAGCCCGGGAATTTCATTAAGGTAACTGTGGTCCAGAGTTTCCAAAATAGGCTGTAATGGATTTTTAATGGTACCAAAATCCATCACCCAGCCATGCTCTATATCAGCATCACCGGTAATAATGACCTCCAAGCGATAACTATGCCCATGCAAGCGTCCGCATTTGTGTCCTTCAGGAACATGCGGAAGCCGATGAGCGGCTTCAAAAGTAAAGATTTTACTTAATTTATGCATTATAAGCTCTTTCCCAAAAAGATTTATAAGTGAGTTCGTTAAGGCCAGCCATGCCTCCTTCTCGAAAAATACAAGGGCGGTGCATAACACCAACTGTGCAAATTCTGGGCACACCCCAAAAAGCCAGCTGGCGTGCGGCAGGGGCAGACTCTTCGGGAGTCAAGGCAAGGCCCACGCAGGCAATTTTGTTACGGTATGGTTCAGCTACATGGAGCAGCTCTTCAAGCGAAGGGACCGGTTTAACAAAAACAAAACGGTTTCCCAGTGTGACTGAAAACTGAGGCTCAACCTCAAAGATAACGGTGCACCCCGGCGAAACATCGCTCCCGTTCTCAAAGACGAGGGTCTCTGGGCTTAACTTGGCCCTCATTTGATAAGCGTTTCGATAAAGATTAATTTTCCGAATACTCTCCTTATCATAATGTGCCTGTGGAAACTCTACGTTTAAGTCAGAGAGCTCCTCCAGTAGTTGTTCAGCTATTTTTTCGGCATTCCTTTCGCCCGTATCTTGCACAAAAATAACGTGTGGCGCATGAGGGTAGAGTTGATCCCATGCGGTGACATCGTTAGCCAGGTTACGAATTAAGCGCCCCAAGCCATTTTGTCTGATATATTCATGGCTCACCCAGGCAAAACCAAAATTTCGATCCTGTTTGAGCGGAGCCCTTAAATCATAGTCCCAGGCTCTAAAGTGTTCGCATCCACGCATCAGTGCATCCATGTGGGGGGCCATGCGCGCCTCTTCAATTACTTCAATGCAAGATGCAGCCTTGCTGTCGATTCGATAGATGGAATGCGCTAAAAGCCGGGCTATCTCCAAAGTTTCTTCTGAGCAAACAATCCATTGACTTGTTTTGGCTAACAAGCACTTTACCATAAAAACAACCAGTTGGGAGGGAACACACTGTTGATATTGGGCGCCTACCAGGCGGAAACTAAAATGATGAGAAGAGTGAGCGGGGGCCTCTTCGCTTTGCAAATGCCGATGCCACCCATCCAAAGCTCTTTCATTCCCCAGTTCAATTCGGAGAAGCTGGTAAATTCGTTCACGTGTAAGAGTGCGAAACACTTCATCCAGACCATGGGAAAATATTTCTCGGGAAAAACGAATCTTCCCTCCGCAGTGCCCCAAAAGCTCACAGCGGTATGGAAACATTTCATCCATCCAAAGTTGGGTCAGGTTTTCAATTAAAGTTACTTGATGTTCGATTGTGCGTGGGTGGAGATACGTTTCTGCATTTTGTTGTAGTGTGGCAATAGCTTCCTGGACCATGTTTGAAGACAAAGTTGCTTCTGATGGCATATCACACAGAAAGTAGTTGGGTCTCTGTTCGTAGTGCATAAGGCAGCCCTCTTAGTTTCTCACTTTTCTTGATTATTTATATTTTCTGGAGCGGGAAGGAAGAAATCAAAGTCTTCGTCCCTCTTACAAATCAATTTTCCATCCACCAGCTTCAGCTCAGCAACTTGAATTGAAGAGCGGCGCAGACTGTAGGGGAGCACTCCATTTTTATCCAACTTGCCTGCTAAATGCGTTTCTCGGCCCGGGTGTGTAAAATAAAAAACATAGGCTCTTTCCTCTTTTCCCAGGCGGTCTTTTACGACCAATACATCTCCGTGAGCTCCT
>JAGVTF010000200.1 GCA_019136955.1 Verrucomicrobiota bacterium | reverse complement strand
ATTCACACAAGAGGCAAAATGCATTTCAGCTGCACGATACTGGCCCAGTTCCCTGCGGGCATCAGCTTGCTTCTCTGCTGGCATGAGGGCAATCGCTTCTTCGAACTTTTTACAGCCGCTGTGAAAGCCATCTTTTACCCGCTTCATCTGTTGAATCCAGACCTTGGGTGGATAAATAGAGCACCATCCCGCTAAGTCGTCATAGGGGATGCCTACCATGCTGGCTCTGTAACCTGTAGGCTTTAAGTAAAGGGGATTGGCTGGCCCTACATGTTGAGGTCCGTTGTATATTGTCCCCCCGCAATAAGGGTATTCAGAGAATCCATCGGAGAAAAGCTTCCATGCCTCCAGCACTGTGTCAGCTGCCGCTTCTCCATAAGAACTTAAGGCGACATTTCTCAGGCTTTCTTCAAGGCTTGTTTTTTGAGAGCCAATTTCTTGGAACAAAGCAAGATTTTTGGAGGGATAGCTGCCCAGACTCCAGCTCAACATCAGGCCGTTAACTTTTTGCTTGGAAAGGTTATCAGCATGCTGCCCCACAAGATTTAAAACGGGAACCTGAGGAATAGAGGCAAACTCCCATGTCGCATTGACCTGCACCTTTGCAACGGTTTTGAGGCCCGCCTCTCTTGCATACTGCCAGTGCTTTTGGGCTCGAGGGCCAGGGCCCACAGCTGAAAGGGAGTATTCTCCAACGGCTGAGGAGATACCGCCCCTGGTAATAGGTAAACTCCACTCACTGACAGATTGAAACCAGCAATGCTTGGGAAGGTTTTTTATAATCTTCTCAGCAAATGCATCTTGCCAACCCCAATCCCAAACGATTGTTTTGGCTTCTGGATTGCCACGGCGGACCCCCTCAGCTATGAGAGTATTAATATCTGTTGTGATCTCTGCAAAGTCCTTCTCTGAACAGTGTTTGCAGTTTTTATGCTGATAATGCGAGGCGCAAGTAGTGAGGTTTTCAGAGCCAGTAATCGTAAAGACTCCAGCCAAATCAGGGACATTTTTGAAAACGTACTCATAAGATTCCGTAAGCCATTTGCGCACTCTGGGGTCTGAAGAGCACATTGTCGCGATATGGCTTCCAGCGACACCCTTCATATCTTCACGACCTGGTTTCTCAAAGAACTCCAGAGGCAATGCTCTGGGCTCATTTGAGTAGAGATAGATGCCAATGCCATACTTTTTGGCTCGTTGTACAAGTTTGTTAAGTCCCTGTATCCTCAGCTCATAATCTTGGCCGAATTCAGGAAAGTCTTCGGTAGGTGGGACCAGTGTTCTCAAGACAGTATGAATCCAAACGCCATTAACGCCCCTGGCAGCCAGTCGCTGCAATAAGCCTTCAGGGCAGGACTCAACTTCGGGATCAAGCAGCGGCTCTCCAAAAGAGGCGAAGTAAGAAGAAATGTAGCGCAGCTCAAACCCTGAGCCCTCTTTCTCTGCTTCTGGAAGAGGAATATCGGCTGAGGGACTCACATCCTTAAGGCGATTAATAAATTCAAAACGTTCCTCCATATCAGAGAATGGACTTACGTCGAGCTCCTCAAGCAAGGTCTTTGCGATTATTTTAGCTTGAGCGGTTGCCTCGGCAGAGGGTTTGGCATATATCAGTTTTTCACAATTGGGCTTTAAGTTCCCCAGCTTCACATAGAGAAAATCATCTTCAAACAAACGAAACTGCATCTCTTTCCTGTCAATGTTGAGCAGTGTCAACAATTGCTCATAGGGCAGTAAGTGCCAGTTGCGCCTTAAAACAGTAATGTACCCACGACTGCTGCTCCAGTCCGAAAGAATTTTTTCTTGCGGAGGCAAACCCAGAGATTTTGCAATTTGAATTAAATTTTCCGGTTCCGTTTCTAAAACTTTTGCCAGCCGCTCCACTGACACCAGTGGCCAGTTTTTGAAAACAAATGCGTGAAGACGGTCTGGGAAATAGTCTAACACGACAGCTTTCTGGGGACCGCCTTCCCCAGGCAAAACAGGTGTTTCACTTTGTGAGAAAACAGGCGAAGCACTGCAAAAGAGCAGCACGACCAGCAGAGAGACGAGTTGATAAAATTTTTCTTTCCAATATTTATTCATATAAAACTCCTTCAGAAGAGGTTAAAAACTATTTGACTTTGTTAAACTTTTACAAATTTCTTTTGCTGAGTAGGTTATTATAATATCAGCGCCAGCCCTTGCCATCGCAAGATGGGCCTCCATCATCACTTCAGCTTCATCTATCCAGCCCTTTTCGGCTGCTGCTTTGATCATAGCATATTCTCCGCTAACCATATAGGACGCTGTAGGGTAACGGAAAGTGCTTTTCACCCGATACAGAATATCGAGATACGCCAGGCCCGGTTTAACCATTACAATATCAGCCCCTTCCTCAATGTCCATAGCTACCTCTCGCAAAGCTTCATCCGCATTGGCACTTTCCATTTGGTAAGATCGTCGATTCCCAAACTTGGGCGCAGACTCTGCAGCTTCGCGGAAAGGACCATAAAAGGCAGAAGCATACTTGGCCGCATAAGACATAAGGATGGTCTGATTGAAGCCAGCCTTATCCAACTCAGTACGAATGGCTCGGATGCGTCCATCCATCATATCACTGGGAGCCACAACGTCAGCCCCGGCAGCAGCATGGCTCACCGCTGTTTTTGCCAACAGTTCCAGGCTGGCATCGTTATCGATAATGAGCTGGCCCTGCTTGTCTTCTCTGCACACGCCGCAGTGACCGTGGCTGGTGTACTCGCAAAGGCAAACATCAGTCATTATCACAAGATCGGGAAACTCTTTCTTGAGAGCCTGTATTGTTTTTTGGGTAACCCCTTCTGCTGCATAAGCCTCTGAGGCCAGTTCATCTTTTTGACTGGGAATGCCAAAAAGGAGGATGTTCTGTACACCTGCTTTTTTAGCTACTCCTACCTCTATCAAGAGCTCATCAAGAGACAACTGGAACACCCCTGGCATAGAGTTTACGGGGGTGCGTTTTTTAGTGCCCTCAGCAACAAAAAAGGGCAAAACCAATTGTTGTTTTCTTAGG
>JAGVTF010000032.1 GCA_019136955.1 Verrucomicrobiota bacterium | reverse complement strand
ACTACCAAAGAACAAAACGGGAATGTTCCCCAATATATCGTTGAACCGCCGTATGCCGAACGGCACGTCCGGTGGTGTGAGAGGGGCTAGCAACCCTAGCCCCTACTCGATTGAATATTTTAGGTAAAAGAGAAAACTTTTACAGATTGTTTATAAAAAGAAGAGACAAAGAAAATGGAGCGGGTGATGGGAATCGAACCCACATGGCCAGCTTGGAAGGCTGGAGCTTTACCACTAAGCTACACCCGCTTCTTGCGATAAGCGCGAGGCAGATTCTAACAGACAGGGCCTCTTTGTCAACCAGCGAGTTCACTATTTCCCAATTATGTCTTGCAATAAGCCTCAACAAAAGTAAAGATATCTTGTAACGCTTTTGGCATTAACCCGCCATCTATTTACAATGAAAAAACAAAAGAGAAAGAAAATTTGGATAGGCTTAGTTGCAAGCCTGTTATGCACTCTCGGATCAGTATCTTGCCTGACGGCAGCAGATTCAGTGAGTGTACCCTCAGCTCCAACAAAGTTTGAGTTGGAGCCAGTTCCTTTCACTCAAGTGAAGATTACCAGCGATTTTTGGGGGCCAAAACGCGATACCAATCGTTTGGCTTCCATCGCCGCTAACTTGGAAAATCTTGAAAAGGCAGGAAATATCCCCAACTTCAAACTGGCTGCCGAGGGTAAGCGAGAGGGGTACCACGGTCCGCTCTTCATGGATTCAGATCTTTACAAAGGTCTGGAAGCCGCTGCATACACACTGGCCACTGATTATACTCCTGAGCTGGACGCTGAAATGGACCGAATTATTGGGATCATTGCCAGTGCTCAAGGGGAAGATGGATATCTGAACACCTACTTCACCGTTGTGGAGCCGGAGCGCCGCTGGAAGAACCTCCGTGATGCGCATGAGCTATACTGCGCTGGCCATCTTTTTGAAGCTGCGGTAGCTCACTACCAGGCAACAAATAAGAAAAACTTCCTGGATATAGCCGTTAAGTTCGCAGATTGCATCGACTCAGTCTTTGGCGACGAACCTGGCAAACGTGCCGGCTATGCCGGACACCCCGAAATTGAATTGGCGCTGGTAAAGCTTTGGAAAGCAACCGGCAATGAACGCTACCTGAAACTGGCTCGTTTCTTCACCATTCATCGTGGAGAGAAGTTCTTTGCCAAAGAACATAACATTCCTCTGGATCGCTATGTGGGTGACTACCATCAGGATAAAGATTCTATCTATGATACAACCTACATCATGGGCCATGCCGTTCGTGCAGCTTATCTGCTTTCGGGCTGTGTGGATGTCGGTAACGCAACCAACGACGAAGGACTCTTGCGGATGGTGCGCCGCGTCTGGAGAAACACAGTTTACAAGAACCTTTACATTACAGGTGGAATTGGTCCCTCCTCTCATAATGAAGGATTCACGGAAGATTACGACCTGCCTAACGCCACTGCGTACCAGGAGACTTGTGCTTCTATTTCGATGATTCTACTTAATCACCGTTTGGGCTTGCTTTACGGAGATGCAAAATATGCGGACGTGTTGGAACGCACCCTTTATAACGGCTTTATCTCAGGGGTTAACCTTGAGGGGGACCGTTTTTTCTACGTGAATGCGCTGGAGAGCAGTGGCAATCATCGCCGCTCTGCCTGGTTTGGTTGTGCTTGTTGTCCCCCTAATGTGGCCCGGCTGATGGCATCTTTAGGCGAATATTTATATGCTACCGGCGAAAATTCCCTTTATGTAAATCAGTTTGTTCAGGGCTCGCTGACAACTGAAATCAACGGTAAATCTATTGCAATGCGCGTAGAAACGGACTTCCCTTGGGATGGAAAAGTGAAGTTCATCATGGATGTGGAAGAACCTGTTGAGTTTGCTCTATACGTTCGCACTCCCTCTTGGAGCAACAAACTGCACGTAACCACACCTCTTGATACAGCAACACATGGTGAACGCGGCTACATGATCTACAAGCGCCTTTGGGAAAAGGGTGACACTCTCACCTGTGACTTCGAGATGGAGCCTAACTTGATTCTGGCGCATCCCAATGTGAAAGCCAATACCGGATTAGTCGCCATTCAGCGTGGACCTGTAGTCTATTGTCTGGAAGAGTTGGATCAGGAGTGCTCCTTAAAGGATATCTACCTGCCGGCAGAAACCAAACTGACCCCCAAACATGACACTCAGTTCCTCGGAGGCGTGACTGTTTTGGAGGCCGAAGCTCGTTTTGCCAATCTGCCTATTCTGTGGGTCAATCAGCTTTACCAGTCTTTCCCGACGACACTACAGAAGAATGCAGCCAATCTCAACAAGAGTATAGGGAATGCCACCTTACAGGAGGCTCCGGCCATGGGACCAGCCAAAATCAAAGCGATTCCCTACTACGCTTGGAACAATCGTGAGCAGGGCGCTATGAAAGTGTGGCTGCCAATGGCTCCGCACCTGGAGCCTTTTGCCGCCGAGGGTCTTGAAGCAGCCGCGACGGTAGAGCTTTCCTTCACCAGCTATAATTGCTATCCGGAACGGATTCGAGATGGCAAGTTTCCCACAAAATCCAATCAACATCCCGGAGAGCTTACCCACTTCTGGCCTCATAAAGGCGGCGAAGAATGGGTCTCTTATTCTTGGGGAGGTCCGATTGAGACAGCGTTAACTCGAGTTTTCTGGTTTGATGATACTGGTGTGGGAGAATGTCGCCCACCAACCAGTTGGATATTAGAGTACAAAGACTCGCAAGATCAGTGGCAGCCAGTAGAAACTTCAAGCCCTTACTCAGTCGAGTTGGATAAGTGGATAGAAATCACTCATAAACCAATTACGACAACCACAATGAGAATTAAGGTAAAACAACAGGAGAAATTTGCCGTAGGTATTCACGAATGGCAGGTGTTTCCGCTTGATTAAACCTTGAAGCTCTTTAAGTGTGTTTAAGGCATAATTTATGCGAAGGTGGGCTTTTCCGCCTTCGCATATTTGGTTTAGAAAGACAAAGATTGAATTAGAAGCGATGCGTTTTAAAATGCCTTCTGTGGATACTGC
>JAGVTF010000204.1 GCA_019136955.1 Verrucomicrobiota bacterium | reverse complement strand
GGAATCGGTGGCCTCCAGCACCATGTCGGCGGAGCGGAGGGCCTCTTCGAGCTCCTGTTTGGCCTGGCGTATCTGGCGGCTCAAGTCATCATTATCGCGGACGAGGTGATAGCTGCGCTGGGCAATCACGGTGGTCGTCATCACGACAGAGAGAAAAATCGCAATGATGCCGATGCTCATGACCATTTCTAGAAGCGTAAAAGCGCCGACTCCCGGGGACGAGCGATGCAGGGGATGGGATAAGCGGGGCAGTCTCATTCTTTTTCCTCTTTCAGACTATCCAGAATTTCCTGGGCAGAGCTCCACTCAAGCTCGGGCGCTGGAGTTTTGGCGGGATGCTCCTGGAAGCTCGTGATGTTGTTTTTGGAGAGATTAACTTTCAGCGAATTCGTAAAAAATCTTCCGTTATTTTCCCAGGTGACTGTGATTAAGGCGTGGCGAAGATGCTCATTATAGCCGACGTTGTTTGTCCCCAAAAAAGGCTGGAGCTCGACCAGACCCTGAAAAACGATGTTGAGCTTTTCAAGGTCGTTGGTTTGGGAGTCTGGCTCAAAAGGAGTTGGGCGGAGTGAGCCGCGGGCTCTGGCAGGGGGGTCCGGAGAGGGAGATGTGCCGGCCATTTCATTTGTGTTTGTGTTTGAGAGCTCCGGATAGAGGAGAGCGGTGAATGTTTTGGGGAATGCCTCGGCCTCAATCACCTCCCAGCGAACCAGACTTAAGCGCTCAGCCATATCCAGGAGGATATCGGTGGAGCGTGCCCACTGGCGGTTGGATTGGAGGATGCCCAGGCAAAAGTGAATGCCACCCGTCAGCGCCAGAACAGATATCCCCACAATGACGACGCCGATGAGGGTTTCGATTAGCGAAAACCCGTGAAGTTTCCCCGTCGGCTTCGGAGCTCCGTGGCGGCAGAGGTTCATGGCAGGCTCAGAGTTTGATATCCTTGAGCCAATCGGCATGTTCCAGAGCCCAATCCACCGATTTCTGGAAGCCTTCCTCGGGGGAGACTCGCGGCTGCCAGCCCAGCAGTTCATCGGCCTTGGTGATATCGGCCCAGGTCTCGGCAATATCGGCGATATGGAAGGGCTTGTACTGGATTTGAGCTTTCTTGCTCAAGGCGTTTTCGATAAATCCGATGAGTGTGTTGAGCGTGATTGGGTTACGGCCGCCGCCCAGATTCACGATCTCGTAGCCGAGCGGTTTCATGGCGGCGATGGTGCCGCGGGCGATATCATCCACATAGGTGAAATCTCGTGATTGGGAGCCATCGCCAAAGAGCTCAATCGGCTTGCCATCCATAATCCACTTGATGAAGCGGAATATCGACATATCGGGTCTGCCAGCCGGCCCAAAGACCGTAAAGTAGCGAACGATGGTGGAATCGAGCCCGTAAAGTTTGTAGTAGGAGTAGGCCATGAGCTCGGCGGCTTTTTTGCTGGCTGCATAGGGGCTCAGCGGCGTGTTGACCGGCAGCGTCTCGATAAAGGGCATCTCTTGGCCGGCATAGAGCGAAGAGGTGGAGGCCATGACATGCTTTTTCACGCCATGCCTGCGCATACAGTCGAGGATGTTGAGCGTCCCCATGGCATTGGTGGAGAGGTAGACGAACGGGTTCTCCATGGAGTAGCGCACGCCGGCTCGGGCCGCCAGGTTGAGGACCGCCTCGAACGGATACTCGGCGAAAAGCTTTTCGAGCTCGGGCAGGTTCTCAATATCCACGGGATAGAAGATGAATTTGCCTCCGGCAGCGGTCTCAGCGGTCTCTTTGGGTGCCGTAAAGATGCTTTTCCCTGGGTCGCCGTTCTCACGGTAGCGCTCATTACCCAAAAGCCGACTGAGGCGATAATCCTTCAAGCGAACATCGTAATAGTTATTCATGTTATCGACGCCAACAACCGTCCAGCCCTGCTCAAGGAGCAGCTCGGCCGTTTTGGAGGCGATGAACCCTGCGACACCGGTTACCAGGACTATTTTGTTTTCGCTCATGATCAGATATAAATTTTCGTTTCTTCAGAGGGGGGCAGCTTCACACCCTCCTCCGCCTTTTCATTTTAGATGGGGCCGCTTTACTGAACAAGCATTCATTGAGGAGGTATGGAAAAGAGCCCCCTTTCCGGATTTGGAAAAGGGGCTCTCTTGAACTTATGATTAACAGGAGAGTGTTGCCGTTAAGAGCACTTTACTTTTTAAGACCAGCGGGCCAGGGAGGGATACTTATCGACTCCAAGCCCTCCGGAGTAAGCACGCTCTTGCCGGCGCTGATACCGAGATATTTTTCGATTACCTCAAAATCAGGGAATTTTTCCATAGCGATGAAAACTTCCGCGGGAATATCCTGTTGGGATTTGAGGCCAGAGGCGATAAGAGGCCAGAGGTTGTAGAGCATAGCCGCAACCTGCTTATTGTTGCTGTAGCCAAAAGCGGCTCCATCAAAACCACCCAGCCTGGAAGCTGCACTCTGTAGGGCTCCGCTGTTGGCCAGACTTTTTTCCTGTGGTTTGCCGGCGGCTTTGAGGAAGCTCTGCATAGCGGGGACTTTTTCTCCGCCTGAGCCAATCACGATCCGCCCATTGGCCTTTTGAATGAGGGCCATTGCCTCATCCTTGATGCCAGGGTTGAAGAGCTCGATCAGCGCTTCGATGGTGGAGAGGAAGCGATCAGCATCCTTTACGCCCAGAATGTAGACGCTCCCGAGCAGGCTGTTGACTATGGAGGGGTTCAGCTCAAGTTTAACTCCCTCGATTTCAACCGAAACGATGTTGTTTGAGCTTTCGACTTCTTTTACCGTACCGGCCGGAGCGGTGAATGTGATAGTGGTCATCTCACCGGTGAGGTTATTGAGAATATCGGCTTCCAGGTCGATATCTGCAGGTGAGCTCTCCAGAGCCTGATGCAGACCGCCCATCATCATGATTTTGAAGCCGCCGGCGGCTTCGGTTGTGATCGTGTCGATGGTTTCCCAGAATTTCTTCAGGTTAAGTTGGACTTTGGAGAAGCTCATGAGGTCGCCCGGAATACTCTGGTCAGGGGCGCAATCGCCGGAGCCATAGACATCAAGCAGGGCGGTGAGGCCTCTGCGTTCGTTT